>JARFUL010000314.1 GCA_029289015.1 Syntrophobacteria bacterium
TCTTGGTGAGGTTCGCGGGGTCATCCATGAGTATGGTCACCCTGCCGTCTACGTTCTCTAGCGGCACCCAGAGGTTGTTCTTGAGAAAGGCCTCCTTCAGGTTGTGGAGCAGCTCTCCGGGAATGGGCCTGCGGTCGTCGAACTCAATGTACTGGCAGTCGTAGAATTCGCCCAGGGAAGACCCTATCTGCTTACCGCTGACGCCGTAGTTGCGCATCAGCACCTCAACGGGGTCATTCCTGGTCTCCCGGGCCTCGGTTACGGCCCTCTCCAGCTCCTTTTCCGTGATTATGTGGTTGGTGAGGAGGTAGTCGAACTTGGACGGCTTGCGCCGGTGCATCTTGTGCTGGTTGTAAAACGCGATGCCCAGCGTGTTCGATATCTCTTTAGCCGCCTCCTCGTCCTCTTCGGTGAAGCTATCCGCGTCGATCTTGTTTATGAGCTGGATCACGCCCAGGGTGTAGCGGTCGAACTTGATGGGGAGAACGAGCTGCTGGGTGGTCTTGTACCCGGTTCTCTCGTCCCAGGTGTAATCGAACATGAGCTCGCTGTGGATCTCGGCCAGCTCCTCCTTGTCATAGGAGTCGGTGATGTTCACCAGCCTGCCGGAGAGCGCGACGTAGCCGGAGATGGACGACGCGGAGATGGGGACCCTGATCTCGCCTACCTCGTCCCCCTCCTTGAAGCGGGAGTATATCTCCCTCTTTACGCCGTCCACCACATAGATGGTTATCCTGTCGGCCTTGAGCAGGGAGAGGATCCTGTCCTTGAGGTCGATGAGGATCTCGTTTATGTTCTTGGCCGCGTGGATCTGGTTGGTGATCTCAAGGAGCGATTCGCGGAACGCGAGCTGCTCCTTGAGCTCCTCGACGTTGGAGGGCTCCTCCCCCGCTTTGCGGCCCGCCGCGGTGTCCATCCTCTTGACGATCGCCATCAAAGATCCTCCGGATAAGCCGGCACACCAAGTAACAATTGATTATTTTATCATATTACAGGCGGGGTTAAAAGCCTTGTCCCCCAACGGCAGAGAAATCCATGAATCCGGGCGGTTATCTTCTTGACAATCCGGGCCGGAGTGTTCTAAATTCTTACAAGCATTGAAAAAAGGATTCAGCGCTTTATGGACGACAATTTTTGCATCATCTCAAGCCTTGGCGGGCAGTTGCTGTTGAGCCTCCTCCTTACCGGGGCTCATCCGGGGGCTGCCTTGACCTGACAACACGAATAAACTGAGGAAAAGGGGCCGCGGATGAGTCGAACGCGGCCCCTAGAGTTTTTGGGGGCCCGAGCCAGGGCCCCGATGTTTTTTATGGCACCACCAAAGGGAGATTCATCATGAAAAAGCGGATCATGGTATTCGACACCACCTTGAGGGACGGCGAGCAGGTCCCCGGAGCCAAGCTGGAGCGTCGCCAGAAGCTGGAGATAGCGAAACAGCTCGAGAGGCTGAAGGTGGACATAATAGAGGCCGGGTTTCCCGTCTCTTCGCCGGAGGACGGCCGCGCGGTCGCGGACGTGGCCAGGGAGATCACCGAGTGCACCGTCGCGGGGCTGGCCAGGGTCACCAAGGAGGACATCGACGCGTGCTGGGAAGCGGTCCGGTGGGCCAAGCGGCCGAGGATCCACGTGTTTCTCGCGTCCTCGGACATCCACGTGATGAAGAAGCTGAGGACCGACAAGGAGCACGCGCTCAACATGGCGGTTGAGATGGTGAAGTACGCGAAGGGCTTCTGTGAAGACGTGGAGTACTCCACCGAGGACGCGTCCCGGTCCGACGAGGAGTATCTGGTTCGGATCATCGACGCGGTGATAAAGGCCGGGGCCACCACCGTCAACATCCCCGACACCGTGGGCTACGCGGTGCCCGAGCAGTTCGGCGCGCTCATAAGGAGGCTCAGGGAGAGGGTCCCCGCGCTTGACAACGTGACGCTGTCCGTACACTGCCACAACGACCTGGGCATGGCCGTGGCCAACACCCTGGCCGCGGTTCAAAACGGCGCGCAGCAGGTGGAGTGCACCATAAACGGCATCGGCGAGCGCGCGGGCAACGCGTCCCTGGAGGAGATAGTCATGGCGCTCAAGACCCGCTCCGAGTTCTTCGGCGCGGACACCGGGGTGATCACCCAGGAGATCTACCGCACCTCCAGGATGGTGAGCAGGCTCATGAACATCCCGGTCCAGCCCAACAAGGCGGTGGTGGGCTCCAACGCGTTCGCCCACTCCTCGGGGATCCACCAGGACGGCATCCTCAAGGACCGCCAGACCTACGAGATAATGCGCCCCGAGGACATCGGGCTCACCAGGCACGAGATAATACTCACCGCGCGCTCCGGCAAGTCCGCGCTCAAGCACAAGCTCAAGGAGCTGGGGTTCGACCTGGACGAAGAATCCTTCCACAAGGTCCTCGCGAGGTTCATCAACGTCGCGGACCGCAAGAAGGAGGTCACTGCAGACGACCTGAGGTCCATCGTGGAGATAGAGCTCTCCAAGGTTGAGGAGACCTTCGCGTTCTCCTCCATGCAGGTGATGTGCGGCGATGCCACCAGCCCGCTGGCCTCGGTGGAGCTCATCAAAAAGGACGGGACCAAGGTCCGGGACGCGGCCCTGGGCAACGGCCCGGTGGACGCGACCTTTGCCTGCATAGAGAGGCTGATGGGCAAGGAGGGCAAGCTCCTGGAGTTCGACCTCAAGGCGGTCACCGGCGGCAAGGAGGCCCTCGGCGAGGCCATGGTCCGGGTGGAGATAAACGGAGGGGTCTACTCCGGCGTGGGGGCCAGCCCCGACGTGATCGAGGCCTCGGCCAGGGCCTACATCAACGCGTTCAACCGCTACTTCACAGGCAAGAATATCTAGCCTGCGAAAGAGTCCTGAACAGCCCCGGGGACGTGGGGCCGAAAACCCCGGGGAGGGGGGTTCAAACGTGTTGTATATTTTTTTGATTATGTTATAATTTTGTGAGCTTAGGTCCACCAGGCTTCCAGGCTGAAGGTTTACTCGCGACCTCAAAAAAACCTTTCTGCCAGAGCCAAGCGCGGGGGGCGATGAAGTTAAGGTGGTTCCGGGCTGTTGTGGGTCCAACCGACGAGTATTCTCGCTTCTTTGGACGCATGCACTTTGGCTTTGGTTCTTGTTGTCCCTTCATTAATGAATGCCGTACCTTGAGAGTGCGGGTCCGGCCGTGGAGCTCTCCTCCCCTTCGGCGCGGCCCGAAGGGGCAAAGAGCCCGGTAGTGCGCGGCGCTCTTCGCGGCACGTTGAACCGTTTTTGCTATGGAAGAGATCCTACTCAGGCTTAAGTGGCAGGATGTCGTAGACATCTTTCTCATAAGCTTCATCATTCACCGGCTGTACCTGCTCTTCAGGCACACCCAGGCGTTTCAGATAATGGTGGGGCTCCTCTTCCTGTGGCTTCTCCACTTCGTGGCCCAGATGATGGGGCTCGTGTTCACCACCTGGTTCCTCCAGGGCCTCGGCGCGGTCATCATATTGATCGTCATCGTGGTGTTCAGAAACGAGATCCGGGAGATCCTCATCCAGACGAGCCCGTTGAGGCTCTTTTGGGGGTCGCCCTCCCTGGTGCAGAAGATGAACTTCGCGTCCGTTGCCGACGCGGTCTTCGGCATGGCCGAGAAACGGATGGGCGCGATCCTGGTCTTTGAGCGCAGGGACCGGCTCAACGAGCACGTCAAGTCCGGGGTCGGCTCGGGGGGCAACTTCACCACGGAGCTCATGGAGACGGTCTTCACCCCCAAGTCGCCGCTCCACGACGGGGCCATGATAATCCGGGGCGGGCGGATAAAACGGATGGGGGCCATTTTGCCCCTCTCCACCAGGCTGGACCTTCCCATCAAGTACGGCACCCGGCACAGGGCCGCGATCGGCATAACCGAGGTCTCCGACTCGGTCGCGGTGGTGATATCCGAGGAGCGGAGCGAGGTCGCGGTGACCCACAAAGGCGAGCTCTACCCCGCGGCCTCGGAGCTGGCCCTGCTGAACCAGCTCCGGAACCTCATGGATGAAGAGCCCGAAAACAAGGGGAGGGCGAAGCTCAAGGACCTCATCCAGCTCTCGGGCATTGTGCCCATATTTTTGGCGCTCTTCGTCTTCTGGATCATCTCCGCGGGCACCCAGCGGTCCCTCATCACCCTCAACGTGCCCTTGGACTTTAGAAACATCACCCAGAAGCTGGAGCTGAAGAAGTCCTCCGCGGAGTCGGTGGAGGTTCAGATAACGGGCAGCCCCAGGCTCGCTCGCGCGCTGAAGCCGGAGCAGGTCACCGCGTTTCTGGACCTGGGCGATAAGCAGGCCGGAACCGTAAGGATCCCGCTCACCACCGGGAACGTCATCCTGCCCCTGGGCCTCGATGTGGTGAAGGTCAGCCCGTCGTTCATCACGGTGGACCTGGAAGGGCGGGTGCAGAAGAATCTTCTCGTCCGGCCGAACCTTCAGGGCAGGCCCCCGGACCACTACACCATCCACTCGGTGATCATTGATCCCCCCAAGATACTGGTGGAGGGCCCCAGCTCCATGATGAAGGGCATCTCCTACATCCAGACTCAGCCCATCGGGCTCGAAGCCATGGATTACTCCAAGGATTCCGACCCCAGCTACACGGTGGAGCAGTTCGTGGAGGTGGTCTTCTCCCCCGCGTCCATACGGTCCGTCAAGGGGATAAAGAGGGTAAAGGTGACCTTCAACTTCGAGGCGGTCAAGACAACCCCGGCGAAGGAACCG
>JARFUL010000315.1 GCA_029289015.1 Syntrophobacteria bacterium
TTCGACGTAAGCCGGTTTTTGGCTCTTTACATCTTTCCATTAAGTCCAGCTTATTCCGCCGGGGCAGAGATGTCTGTCGTTGGAACCATGAAAGTCGTGTAGCGGTTTTTATGGAATCTTTGTGGCGATATCGCTACAAAGGGGGCGAATGGGAGCCGCGCCCAAGGATATGAAGGGGATGGGAAAGGCTCGGGGATGGGGCCCGGATTGGCCCGGGCCGGCTCAGCCCACGAGCCCGTTTTCCAGCGCGAACCTGATGAGGTCCGCGGTGGATTTGAGGCCCAGCTTGTTCAGTATGCGGCCCCGGTAGGTGGACGCGGTGGACTCGCTGATGTTCATGGACTGCGCGCTCTCCCTGACGGACTTGCCTGAGCCCAGAAGACGAAGAAGCTCGAATTCCCGACCGGAGAGCGTGTCGAGGTCCACCCTTGCCTCCTCTCCCCGCCTGAAGCGCGCGGTGAGCTTATCCATGATACTGGGGGAGATACAGACCTTTCCTTCGATTACGGACCGGACCGCGTCTATGAGATCATCCGGCGCGGTCTCCTTGAGCAGAAAGCCGTGGGCTCCGGCCTGAAGCACCTTTACCGCGAAGTGGATATTATCGTGCGCGGTGAGTATCAGTATCTTCACCTCCGGAAAGTTGGCCCTGATCTGCTCCGTCGCGCCCAGGCCGTCCAGTTCGGGCATGGTGAAGTCGAGAACCACGACATTGGGCTCGTTTTCCCTGGTCAGCCTTACCGCGACCCGCCCGTCCTCGGCCTGTCCCACCACCTTGATGTCGTCGGTCTCCTCCAGGATCCTGCTGAGCCCCTCCCGGACAATCACGTGGTCGTCGGCCAGGACCACCCGTATCTCCCTCTTCACCGGATTACTCCTTTTAGATAATTAAGACTACTCTATATAGAGCGGGATTTCAGTGTAAATCTCCGTGCCTTGGCCCGGGGAGGAGACCACCTTGAAACTGCCGCCAAGACCTTCCGCCCTCTCCTTCATCCCCAGAAGGCCGATCCCCTCATCGAGGGATAAGGATTTCGGGTCGAATCCACGGCCGTCGTCCTTTATGGACAGGGTCGCGGCCTTGCCGTCACAGGCCAGCGTGACGTTAACCGCCTTGGCCTCCGCGTGCCTGACTATGTTGGTGATCGCCTCCTGGAGTATCCGGTAGACCGCGATGGTGACCGGCTCGGGTATACCCGCGTCCCCCATGTCGATGTTCCCGGTGAAATCTATGTCGGTGCGCTCCCTAAACTCGTCCAAAAGGGTGTCCGCCGCGGCCTCGAGACCCAGATGGTCCAGAACTCCGGGCCTCAGGGTAGCGGAGAGGGAGCGCACCCTCTTGAGCGCTTCGTCGACCCCGGTCTTGATGCGGGCCAGCACCGGGTCCAGGGGCGAGGTTTCAGGGGATTCGGCGTCCGCGGCCTTCCTTATGTCCAGGATAACCGCGGTGAGGAGCTGGCCGAGGTCGTCGTGGAGCTCCTTTGATATCCTCTTGCGCTCGTTTTCCTGCGCGTCGATAAGTCTGGAGGAGAGGGACCTGAGCCTGCTCTCAGCCTGGATCAGAATCTCCTGGCTGCTCTTGATCTCCTCAGCCATGGTGTTGAAGGAGTCTCCCAGCTCTTCGAACTCGTCCCCGCTCTGGATCTCGACCCGGCTGTCCAGCTCCCCTTTCGCTATCTTCACCGTGCCCTCCCTGAGTTTTTCAATGGGCACGAGGTGTCTGCTGATCTGGCTTATGCTGAGAAAGACGACCACCCACATGGTAAGCAGAAAAAACAGGATAAAGGTCTCCTTGAAGTTCTTGAGCGGCGCGAGGATCTGTTTGGTAGACTGCCCGGCCACAACGGTCCACTGGCCCGCGAAATACCGGTGCTCAAGGAAGATGTTCCAGTAATATGAGAGATATTCCTCCCCCCCGTACCTGAGGGTGAAATGCCCCGAGGAGGGAAGGTTCGCCATGGTGCTGGTGAGGTCTCCAAGGGACGGCTCTTCTCTGAGGGACGACAGGAGCACCCTTTTGGAGCCGTCCAGGATAAACAGCTCGGTCATGGGCGGTATTACGTCTTCCCCGCCCTTGCCCCACAGGTAATACGGGTTGAGCAGCCCGAACATGATGCCGAGATCCGCGCGTTTGGGGTCCAGCATCCTGGCCATGAAGATGGAGTAGCCATTTTTGGCGCGGCGCTGGGTGATGAGGAGCGACTTGCCGGTACCCAGGTGCTTCTTTTGTTCCCGGGTCAGTTCGGGGAGGGTCTGGGTCTCCCCGAGGAGCGCGCTGAACCGGCCGCCCGGCTGCGCGAGGAAGACGCCGCTGAAGAATCTGGGCCACCCGTAATCGCTCCTGACCTTTTGATGTTCCAGGTAATCCCTTGCCGCGGTACCAAGCTGGCTTTCCAGCACCAG
>JARFUL010000316.1 GCA_029289015.1 Syntrophobacteria bacterium
CAAGAGGGCCTTCCTCAACGGGAGGATTGACCTGGTGTGCGCGGAGGCGGTAGCCTACCTTATCAGCGCGAGGAGCCAAAAAGCCCTCACCATGGCCGCGGCCCAGCTCGAAGGCGGTCTCACCCGGGCCGTGGACAGGACCAGGCTCTCCCTGATGGAGCTTCTGGCCCTTTTGGAGGCTGAGATAGACTTCTCGGACGACGACCTAGACACAACCCCGCCCGAAGAGCTCAGAGCCATAGCCCGGCGCGCGCAAGAGGAGATAGACAGGCTCCTCGACACCTTCGCGCAGGCCAGGATGTTCAGGGAGGGTTTCGTGGTGGTCCTGGCCGGAAGGCCCAATGTGGGCAAGTCCAGCCTGCTCAACGCGTTTTTGGGCCAGGAGCGGGCCATAGTCACCGAGGTGCCCGGAACCACGAGGGACGTCATAGAGGAGCTCGTTGAGATGGACTCCCTGCCCGTCCGGCTCGTGGACACCGCGGGCATAGCCGAGCCCGGCGGCCCGGTGGACAGGGAGGGAATACGCCGCGCGCTCGTGGCCGCGGGCACCGCGGACCTGGTGCTCTGGGTCATAGACGGGCACGAGGGGCTCACCCCGGACGACCTCGCGGCTAGGGAGGAGATTCGCGGCTACCCGAGAGTCGCGGTGGTCAACAAGGTGGACCTGAGCCTGGCCCTGGACCCGGGCCGCGCGGCCGGGCTCCTGGGCGAGGAGGAGGTGCACTTCGTCTCCGCGACCGAGGGCACGGGGCTTGTAAAGCTCAGGGAGGCCATAAGGGAGAGCGCGCTGGGCGGCGCGCCCCAGCAGGAGGTTGCGGACTACGCGGTGAACGTCCGGCACCACCAGGAGCTCTTGGCCGCGAGGGACGCGCTGGGGAGCGCGATGAAGGGGCTGGCTGAGAGCGCGGGCCCGGAGCTCCTGGCCCTGGATGTCCGGGACGCGATCGGTGCCCTCGAGAGGGTTCTCGGCCTCTCCGTCTCCGGCGACGTCCTGGACATGATATTCTCCAGGTTCTGCGTGGGGAAGTAGCCGATGGAGCTCAGCCCGGTACAGTCCCTTTCGGTTGAGGCCCGAAACCTCCTGGGCATCGAACTGTCCGGGGAGGCCCTGGACGCGTTCACGGTCTACCTCGGGGAGCTCGAGGCCTGGAACCAAAAGGTCAACCTCACCGCGATAACGGACCCCAGGGAGGTGGTGGTAAAGCACTTCCTCGATTCCCTGGCCCCTATTGACCTGATAATCCAATGCGGCCCGGAAAGCCCCACCCTCGTAGACGTGGGCTCTGGCGCGGGGTTCCCGGGCATACCTCTCAAGATAGCCTGCCCCGGGATAAGGCTCACCCTGGTGGAGGCCAGGAGGAAGAAGGTGAGCTTCATGAGCTACCTCCTCGGGCTCTTGGGCATCGAAGCCCGGGTGGTGCACGGGAGGGCCGAGGATGTCGAAGGCACCTTCGACTTTGTCATCTCCCGCGGGTTCAGGGAGCCCGAAAAGTTCATGCCCCTGGCTCTCGACCTTATCGGGGACAGCGGCAGGGTCATCATGATGCTGGGGAGAAAGGGTTTGGACACCCGGGCCGCGGGCTCCTTCGGGTTTGCCGTGGAGAGGGAGAAGCTCTTTGACCTGCCCTTTGGCATGGGAGAGAGGAGGGTGGTCCTGCTGGGGAGGGTTGCTGAGCGCGAATGAGTGATCACGTGTGCCCGTGGTGGATGGCCTACACCTTCGACAACCCCCTGAGGCGTCTCGTCCACAATCCCGAAAAGATCCTCGGGGAGCTTGTGGGAGAGGGCCACACCGCCATAGACATCGGGTGCGGCATGGGGTTTTTCTCCATCGCGATGGCAAAGATGGTGGGTGAGGAGGGGAGCGTCATAGCGGTGGACCTCCAGCAAAAGATGCTTAGCGTGCTCAAAAAGAGGGCGAAGAGGGCCGGGGTTCTCCCCCGGATCCGGGTCCACCAGTGTGAAGCCCACAGTATCGGGCTCCATGAGCCCGTGGACTTCGCGCTCGCGTTCAACGTGGTCCACGAGGTGCCCGACGCGAAGAGCCTCTTCCTTCAGGTGGGGGCCATACTCAAGCCAAACGCCCGCTTTCTGGTGGTGGAGCCCAAAGTGCACGTCACACCAGAGAATTTTGCCCGGAGTGTGGACAAGGGAGTGGCCGCGGGCCTGAGGCTGCTCGGGGAGCCGAGGATAACCCTGAGCAGGGCCGCGCTCTTTTCGAGGTAGAATCCAAAGAGCACCGGTCGGCAGGGTCGGGGGCGTTTGCGGTTCAGTCCCAGGTTCTCCTGTCCAAGATAAGCTTGCCCTCCTCGATTTCGAGACCTGTGACCGTCTCGATTTCGGGCCTGAGCTTTAATACAGCCTTCGCCTTCTCAAGGACCCTGGCCCTGAAGGACTCGCTCTTCGCGGCCTTAGGCTCCGCGTCTACCTTGAGGTAGAGGATGTCCCGGTCTTTTGCCCTCTCCACCACCGCGACCACGGCATTTATCTCGGTGAACGCGTCTTTGATCTCGGAGAGCTGCGCGGGGTAGATGAACATGCCCCGCACCTTGGTCACCTGGTCCACCCGGCCCACGAGCCTCATGAGCCTGGCAGAGGTGCGGCCGCACGCGCAAACCCCTTCCTCCATAAAGCTGAGGTCCCCCGTGCCGAACCTCAGGATGGGGTAGACCCTGTTGTCGAGCATGGTCACCACCACCTCCCCGACCTCCCCCGGGGGGAGCGGCCTTCCGGTCTCGGGGTTCGCGATCTCCACGATCCTGTGCTCCGAGAGGTGCATGCCGTGGGCTTGGGAACACTCCCCCGCGATCGCGCCCACGTCCGCGGTCGCGTAGAACTGGCGCACCATTACCCCGTACTCGGACTGGAGCCTCTCCCTGAGCGAGGGCGCGAGCATCTCTCCCGCGACCAGCCCGGTCTCCAGGCTGAACTCTTTCCCGGGGTCAAGCCCCATCTCTTCGGCCTTTGAGAGAATTGCGGCCAGAAAGGAGGGGGTCCCCAGAAACCCGGTGGCCCCGAGGGTCTTGAGGAGCTCCACCTGGGTCTCGGTGTTGCCGACACCGGTGGGCAGCACCGCTATGCCCAGCTCCCTGAGGGACGCGTCGCACATCAGGCCGCCCGGGGTCATGTGGTAGCCGAAGGTAACCAGAAAGACGTCGCCGGGTCTTGCGCCCGCGGCGAAGAAGACCGGCGCGAGCCGCCAGTAGTCACTGCCGCGGCCCTCGGGGTCGAGTATCCCTCCGGGGGAGAGGTAGACCCGGGAGAGCTCGCCCGAATCCACGACCAAGAGCCCGCCCATGCGCGGCCCGGAGACCTGCGCGCGGGCAAGGCCCGATTTGGGGAACACGGGCAGTCTTCCCAGGTCTTCGATGGAGTTTATGTCCCCCGGGGACGCACCGGC
>JARFUL010000317.1 GCA_029289015.1 Syntrophobacteria bacterium
CTCACCCTCCCGGGCCATCTCCTCGGCCTTGACCTCTGCCTTGTTCCCCAGCCGGGTGAAGGACTGGCGCTCCAGGTTGCGCCACTCGAAGTCGTCCCCGTCTATGAGGTAGAGCCGGCTCTTTTGCCCCGAGTAGGTGAGGAAGCGGCAAAGATGGGGCAGGAGCGCGCAACCCACGCCCCCCATGCCTATTATCTTTATCTGCTGCTCCACTTGGTCCCTCTTTCGCGCGGATGCCGGCGCGCGGGGTCATTCGGATAAGAATATACTCAGCGTGCTCCCTTGCTCCACAGCCCTCAAGGGCCGGATGTTGCCCTCCCTATCCCTCAGCACAAGCGCCCGAACCGGAAGCCCCGGGGCCTCGATCCTCATGGCTCCGTGCTCCCTCGAAAGCTCCGGCGCGCGGCTGAGATCCACCTCGATCTTCCTCCCTAGAAACCTCCAGCAGCCGTAGTCCCGCGGGGTGGCCGTCTTTGAGATGCCGAAGAGTCTGCTGAAAAAGCCCACCTGCCACCTCGCTCTAAATTATCCAGAACTTAGCGATTCACTGGCACGCGCTAATCACGCGCCGAACTCAATGGGCCTCGGCAGGGGCTTCACCTTGCTTGAGTAGTAATACTCAACCTTCTCGTACACCTTGGGGTTCCTCCTTACCAGAATGCGGGGAAACGCCGTCTAATTAGTAGGAGATATTGTAGGCCATTAGCCGGGGGATTATCAACTCCCTTTTGAGCGCGCCCTGCCTCCCGCGGCCCGGTCCGGGTAACCCCGGACCCCCAAGGCTCCCCCGCGCGGCAAAACGGGCCTTCCTTTCTTTTTCAATTCTTTTGGGCTAAAATAGGGCGCGCCTGACGGGTGCCGGGGGCAGAGCATGGAAAAATACAGAAGACCTTTGGAAAAGAGGAAGCCGTTCAAGCTGGTCAAGTACTTCTCGCTCACCAGCATGGTGGTGATCCTTCTCTCCGCGTTTTTGCTCTCCGCGATCATCTCCCAGCGGGCCAACAAGGAGCTGCTCAACAGGTCAAAGGCCTACAGCCAGGTGGTGGCGAAAAACCTGAACCACCAGGTGTTGCTCAATTTCTACATCCCCACCCTGGTTTGTTACATCAGGTACAACATCAGGGAGAGCAATGCGCTCGCGTCCAAGAGCCAGTACGAGAGGCTCGACAGGGTGGTGCGCAACGCCCTGCACTCCTTCAACATCGAAAGGGTGGTGATCTACAAGAAGGACCGCGACGAGGTCACCTACTCCACGGAACGCGAGCTGGTGCACCGGGAAGGCATCGGCGGCCACGACTACGAGCGGGCCAAGCACGGGGAGGTCTTCTCCCAGGTCATCACCAAGGGAAATCTCTGGACCGAGCTCATAGAAGGGGACGCGTACAGGCACCTCAAGACCTACATCCCCATAACCACCCGCAAAGGCCTTCTGGGCGTCTTCGAGCTGACCCAGGACATCTCGGGGGAGTACAGGGCCATCCTCAAGCTCCAGGGGCTCATCATCTTCTCCTCCGTGGGGATAATGATGCTCATCTTCGTCACCATGACGCTGGTGGTGCGCCGGGGCGAGAAGATCATCCACAGGCGAGCAGAGATACGAAGGCAGCTCGAGGCCCAGCTCTACCAGGCGGAGAGGCTGGCGGGCTTGGGAAGGATGGTGGCCTCCGTATCCCACGAGATAAAAAACCCCTTGGGAATAATCCGCTCCACCGCGGAGCTTTTGAGCAAGAAGTCCGAGCACCCCCTCGAGGTCCAGCTCTCCGAGGTGATCCTGGAGGAGTCCATCCGGCTCAACCGCATTGTGATGGAGTTCCTCGACTTTGCCAGGCCCTCCGAGCCCCGGTACGGGCCCGCGAGCATGGAGGAGGTGATGGAGCGCTGCCTCAGGTTCATCGGGCCGGAGCTTGAGTCCAAGAACATCGAGCTCATCAGGGACTACTCAAATGAGACCGGCGAGATCCAGATAGACCAGGACCTCATTCACCGCGCGTTGCTCAACCTGCTGATAAACGCGATCCAGGCCATGCCCCAGGGGGGCACGATCCGGGTGTCGCTCTACATGGCGGACGGCACGGGAAAGCCCCAGCTCACGGTCTCCATCGACGACACCGGCCCGGGAATCTCCGAGGAGTCCCTCAAGGAGATCTTCGAGCCCTTCTTCACCACCAAGCAGAAGGGTACGGGGTTGGGCCTGGCCATTGTGAAGAACATCGTGGAGGCGCACAGGGGGACCATTGAGGTGACGAGCCAGGAGGGCGGCGGGGCCAGGGTGACCCTTACCATCCCCCAGTCCCCGCCCGAGGATTAAGAAGGTAGTAGATGGATACCATCTTGGTGGTGGACGACGAGAAGAACTACCAGCTCGTGCTCTCCGCGCTGCTCACGGCCGAGGGCTACGAGGTGGTAACCGCGTCCTCGGGCCAGGAGGCCCTCGACATAATCGCGACCTCGGACCTCAATCTCATCATCACGGACATGAAGATGCCGGAGCTTTCCGGCATGGAGCTTCTCAACTGGGCCAAGGAGAGCCACCCGGACATCCCGGTGGTGATGATGACCGCGTACGGCACCGTGGGGAAGGCGGTGGAGGCCATGAAGCTGGGCGCGTTCGACTACATCACCAAGCCCTTCTCCAACGAGGAGCTGAAGGCCACCATCAAAAAGGCCCTGGACATGCACAGCCTCCTCAGGCAGAACCGCCTCCTCGCCAGGGAGCTGGAGTCCAAGCACCGGTTCAGGTCCCTGGTGGCCCAGCACCCCAAGATGAAGGAGATATTCCGTCTGGTGGAGAGGGTCGCGCCCACCCGCTCAACGGTGCTCATAACCGGAGAGTCGGGCACGGGAAAGGAGCTCATCGCCAAGTCCGTCCATTTTTTGAGTCCCAGGCAGGGAAAGCCCTTCATCTCGGTGAACTGCTCCGCGCTTCCCGAGTCCCTGCTCGAATCCGAGCTCTTCGGCCACGAGAAGGGCGCGTTCACCGGCGCGATGGCCATGCGCAAGGGCCGGTTCGAGCTGGCTGACACGGGCACCCTCTTTTTGGACGAGGTGGGGGAGATGTCCCCGTCCCTGCAGGTGAAGCTTCTCAGGGTCCTCCAGGAGATGGAGTTCGAGCGGGTGGGCTCGCCAAAGACCATCAAGGTGGACGTGAGGGTCCTGGCCGCGTCCAACAGGGACCTGAAGCAGGAGATGGAAGAGGGCAGGTTCCGGGAGGACCTCTTCTACCGGCTGAACGTGGTCAACGTCCACCTGCCTCCCCTCAGGGAGCGCAAGGACGACATACCGCTGCTCATAAACCACTTCCTGGTGAAGATAACCCGGTCCATGGACAGGGAGAAGATGACCGTGGGCCAGGACGCGCTCAAGGTCATGATGGGCTACCACTGGCCCGGCAACGTGCGGGAGCTCGAGCACGCGATCGAGCGCGCGGTGATCCTCAGCCCGGACGACACCATAGACAGACAGGACCTCCCCGATGAGATATCCTCTCCCAAGGAGAGCCCCGCGCCCCCAGCCCGGGGGATGCCCCCCTCCAAGAGTGCGCTGCTCCACCCCCGCCAGCTCAAGGCGCTGAACTTCATGAGGGAGAACGGCTACATCACCAACCAGCTCTACCAGGAGATAAACTCCATCTCAAAGAGGCATGCCCTGAGAGATTTATCACACCTGCTAAATCTTGGCTTCATAGAGAGAACAGGCAAAGGCCCGTCCACGCGCTACTTCATTAAAGGCAGTCCATAGAGGAACCGATGGCGCGATTATGGCGCGATTATGGCGCGATTCGTGCGCGATTACCCGGCTGGAGCAAGACCCGGGCCGGGACGCCAATTGATGGCAATTTCATTTTATCTTGTTATTACCAGCGTTTATGTGATTTGCAGCCGAATCCTGAAATTCTGGCAAGGACTTTGCAACATATAATGGGCAATACCCCAAAAAGACATATTTAACCCTTTCCTCCTGACCGACCGGCCACCCCACCGGTCGGTTGCTTTTTTTGGCGAGGTTCTGCCTGCCTTCCGCGGCCCCACCGCAGACTCTTTGGCCCTTTTTTCGCCCTGGAAAAGATCTATGCGCGATTGGATGCACCAGGGGCCAGGCGGCCCCTGCCCCCGGGGCCAGCGCCGGGGTTAATTATCCAGTTATTACTTCATGATAGGGGAATTTTGCGAAACCTCTGTAAGAATGGCAAGGTCTTTGCGTTCTATAGAGACAAGACCCTAAAAAAATACCCTTTCCTCCCGACCGACCGAGGTGAAACCCGGTCGGTTGTCTTTTTGCGCGCGGGGCACAGTGTGCCCTTTCATATCCTGCCTAACGGCAGCATGGGGAGGCATCGCCTCTTTACTGATTCTGCCTGACGGCAGAATAAGGAGATTGATTCATCCTCGGGAGGGGTAAAAATGGAGCGCAGGGCTTCAGCGCTGCTGGCTGGCAACATATATCAGGTGAGCCAGCGCTTCCTTCTCTTGTAGTGCTTCACGTCCCGGTAGGAGCGCCTTTTGCCCACGTCGGTGAGCCCCAGGTAGAACCTTTTTACGTCCTCGTTGTCCTTCAGCCTGGCCACCGTGTCGTCGAGCACCACCCTGCCGTTCTCCATTATGTAGCCGTAGTGCGCTATGGAGAGCGCGAGCCTCGCGTTCTGCTCCACCAGCAGGATGGTGGTGGACTGCTCAGAGTTTATCTTCTCTATTATGTTGAATATCTCCCCCACGAGAAGGGGGCTCAGCCCCAGGGACGGCTCGTCCAGGAGCATGAGCTTCGGCTGGGCCATGAGCGCCCGGCCTATGACCAGCATCTGCTGCTCACCGCCGCTGAGGTTGCCCGCGAGCGCGTCCCTTCTCTCCCTGAGCCTGGGGAAGTAGCCGAAGACCACCTCCTCGATCTCTCTTATCTCTCTGCGGTACTTCCGGGTGTGCCCCGCGGCTATGAGGTTCTCCTCCACGGAGAGCTTCTCAAAGACCCGCCTTCCCTCCATCACCTGGAATATGCCCCTCTCCACGATCTCCTCGGGGTCGAGGCCGTTTATCTTTTCGCCCATAAAGGTGATGGTGCCGTCGGTGACCTCGCCCTCCTCGGTCTTCAGGATCCCGGAGATGGCCTTGAGCACCGTGGTCTTGCCCGCGCCGTTCGCGCCCAGAAGCGCGACGATCTGGCCCTCCTTCACCCCGAGGCTCAGCCCCTTGAGCACGAGGATCACGTCGTCGTAGATAACCTCGATGTTGTTCACGGACAGGAGCAACTGTCTATCCCCATAAGGTCAAGGGCGCCCCGCGAGTTACCAGGGCGCCCAGATTGGATTCGAATCTATACTACCAGCCCAGCCACGCGGCCTTTCTCGGCAGTGACGTGGAGGTCACCTTCACGATCTTGCCCCCCGCGACCTTGTAGATGGAGACCCCCATGCTGGGGCGGTGGTCCGTGGGGGTGAAGGTGATGGGCGGAGTGAGCCCGCCGGTGGAGAAGTCCTTCAGGCTCTCCAGCGCGGCCTTGAGTCCCGGGCCGTTGAGCTGCCCGGCCTTCGCGGCCCTCTTGAGCCCCTCCCACATGACCATCATCGCGGACCAGCCCTGGATGTAGCGCACCGTGTGCACCGCTTTTGGGGAGTATTTCTTGTTGAGGTCCAGGACGGTCTTCATGCCCGGCACGCTGAGGCCGTAGAAGGTGAAGGGGTTCGTGCTGTAGAACCTCTCGTTCGCCACGGCGCCGGCCATCTTGAGGATGTTCTCGTCGAAGCCCCACAGGTTGGATATGAACTTCGTCTTGAGCCCCAGCTTGGCCGCGTCCTTGATTATCACGGAGCAGGACGGGGTGGTGCCGCCCAGCCAGGCCCACTCGGGGTTGAACTTCTTCATGTGGAGAAGCTGGGTGGTCGCGTCGATCGCGCGAAGACCCACGATCTCATCGGGGCCCACCCTGATGCCGAGGTCCTTGGCTATGGCCTTGCCCGCGGGTATGGGGGCCTTGCCGTAGGGGTGGTCCGGATAGATGAACACGAACTTACTGCACCCCTGGTCCTTGACGAACTTGAGCGCCACGCGGATGGAGTCGGAGTAGGAAGTGCCCACAAAGAAATTATAGGGGGTCTTCTTCGGGTTGGTGAGCGCGGAGTCGTAGCTTGCCGAGATATAGACGATCTTGTCCTTGGTTATCTGCTCCTTGAGCGCGTTGGTGTCACCCGTGCCCCAGCCCTGGATCGCGAAGACCTTGTTCACGTCCCGGTACTGCTTGTAGAGGTTCAGCGCCTCGGGGATCTTGTATGCGTAGTCGTTGGCAATGAGCTTTATCTTCCGCCCCTCTACGCCCCCCGACTCGTTGATGTAGCGCTCCGCGTCCTTGCACGCCTGAGCATAGTCCTTGCCCACCGCGGAGGTGGCCCCGGTGATGTCGAATATGCCGCCCACGGTGATGGGCTCCAGCACCTCAGCCTTCTTCTTGGCGCAACCGAACGCAAGCCCCACGGCTAGAGATAGCGCCAGCACCACAATGAGAGCCCGTTTTAAACTCATGCCTCCCCCCCTCCCTGATTGAAAAATACTTTGGGAAAAAATAATCAAGATAGGTCTTTGTGAAAGATACTCTAAGCTGATACCACGGAAACGGCCCAAAGGTCAATAGGAGAACGGCCAGAGCTTCCAGTAGTCCCGGGTGGTGGCCCACCTGGCGGCCAGGCCGTCGGGCTCGAAGATCAAAAAGACGATTATTATCATGCCGAAGACCATCTCCCTCAGGGTCCCGAAGACCGCGAATACGTTGGGGTAGACGTCGGAGAGAAGCTCCACCGGAACCCTGAGCAGCTCCGGCAGGAGCACCATGAAGATGGTGCCGAAGATCCCGCCGATCACGTGGCCCAACCCCCCGATGATTATCATCGCGAGGTACTGGATGGAAAGCCACATGGTGAAGTGCTCGTCGGAGACAACCAGGATGTAGTGGGCGAAAAGGCCGCCGGCTATGCCCACGTAGAACGAGCTTATGCCAAAGGATATGATCCGGTACTTGAAGAGGTTGACCCCCATTATCTGCGCGCTGAGGTACCTGTCCCGGATCGCGAAGAACGCGCGTCCCACCTTGGTCATCAAGAGGTGCTTCATCACCAGGGTGGCCACGATCGCGACGGTGAGCACCAGGAAGTAGTACTTGAGGTCCGTGTCGAGCACGTAGCCGAATATCTCGGGCCTCTTCACCGAGAACCCCCCGGACCCCCCGGTGAGGGAGGTCCAGTTGCGCATGCCGTAGTTGATGATGAACTGCGCGGCCATGGTCGCGATCGCGAGGTAGAGCCCCTTGAGCCTGAGCGACGGGATCCCGAAGATCATGCCCACCCCCGCGGTTATGAGCCCTGCCGCGGGCAGCGAGATGAAGAAGGGGAGATCGAACCGCATGAAGAGTATCGCGGCCGCGTACGCGCCCACCCCCATGAACGCGCCGTGGCCCAGGGATATCTGCCCCGTGCACCCTGTAAGGATGTTTATCCCGTGCGCGCCCACCACGAAGATGCAGATCATGTTCACCATGTGGAGCACGTTTATGCCCACCACGTTTGAGAGCGCGGGCGCGATAAAGGGCAAAACGAGGTAGAGGAAGAGTATGAACCCCCAGACCCAGTACTTGAGCCAGAGCGTGGGGAATATCTGCTCGTCCTTCTCGTAGGAGGTATGGAATAGTCCTGAGGGCATTTAATCTAGCTTCACCTTATCTTTGCTTGTTGAATTTAAATGTTGTTTGTTGATGAGATACACCTGATTTAATGACTGACAAATCAAACTTCTTTTTCTTTCTTGGTTTATTGAAGATTTCAATGAGCCATGTAGCTTCCTCTTGTTTCTTGAATTCAAAAAACCTTTTCTCAGGCAAGAAATACACGCTCACCTCTTTATTATTCTTAAGTACGTTAAATATGTTCTCCAGAGTACCTCTACTATTTCCCTCCCAGATCGCTAATCCCATATCACATTCCATGGCCATTTCTTTATCTTTAGCCGTGTAGTATTCATAACTGTTTTTTCTAGCAGAAGTTTTTACCGGCCTCTCGCTCCAATCGGCCAACTTGTTTCTGGCATTTGCGCCGCTGAAATAAATGGTGACATTATCATACTTGTTTTCTTTTAAATATTTCTGAACGGCTCTATCTACGCCACTGGCGTCGCCGACCAGCACGTGAGTCCCCTCTTCCATAACTTTTGTTAAAAAGTCACGTATCTCTTCATTCAATCTAGATATCTTTCTAGATCCGCTTATGAATAACTTTTTTATAACCATTTCGTAACGCCTTTATTGACGTATTTATGTTCTTGTCTGAGTAACAGTTAGAACATAAACGTTTTTAGCTATGCCTAGTTCTAATATTTTATCTGTTATAGCTGTCAATGTAGCTCCTGATTGGAAGATATCATCAAATAACAAAACATTTTTGCCCTCAAGATTAACATCAACATTAAAAGCG
>JARFUL010000318.1 GCA_029289015.1 Syntrophobacteria bacterium
GGGCTGGGCGCCCAGCCGATCGAGTATCATCCGCACGCAGCGATCGAAATCGGCGCCAATGCGGTCCATCTTGTTGACGAAGCAGATACGCGGCACCCGGTACTTGTCGGCCTGGCGCCAGACCGTCTCGGACTGGGGCTCCACCCCCCCCACCGCGCAAAATATCGCGACCGCGCCGTCGAGCACCCTGAGCGAGCGCTCCACCTCAACGGTGAAGTCCACGTGGCCGGGGGTGTCTATGATGTTGATGCGGTGGTCCTTCCAGAAGCAGGTGGTCGCGGCGGCGGTGATGGTTATGCCCCTCTCCTGCTCCTGGACCATCCAGTCCATCACCGCTGTGCCGTCATGCACCTCTCCCATCCGATGGAGAACCCCGGTCTGGTAGAGGATCCTCTCGGTTGCGGTGGTCTTACCGGCGTCAATGTGGGCCATGATGCCGATATTTCTATATTTCTTTAATGGTATCACTAAGTTGCTGCCCTTTTTTCCCCACTAAAATGGCGCCGAATATGCTTAACTAAGGCGCCAACTGTAAAAAGCCGAGCTACCAGCGGTAGTGCGCGAAGGCCTTGTTGGCCTCGGCCATCCGATGGGTGTCTTCTCTCTTCTTGATCGCGGCACCGCGCCTTTGGGCCGCGTCCATTAGCTCTCCGGCAAGCTTCTGCACCATTGTCTTCTCGTTGCGCTGCCTGGCGTAGGAGATGATCCACCGGATCGCGAGCGCGTCCCGCCTCTCCTGGCGGACGTCCACCGGGACCTGGTAGGTCGCGCCGCCCACCCTTCTGGAGCGAACCTCCAGCACGGGCTTCACGTTCTCCAGGGCCTTCTTGAAGACCTCGAGGGGGTCGGACTTGGTCCGCTCTTCCACAAGGTCGAGGGCTCCGTAAAATATCCCCTCCGCGACGGACTTCTTGCCGTCACGCATGAGGTTATTCACGAACTTCGTCACCATGGGCACCCGGTACTTCGGGTCCGGTGGAACCGGTCTCTTTACGACAACCCTTCTTCTCGGCATAGCTTCCTCTTCAAGACATAGTTTGGGCCACGATGCTCGCTAGCTGCCCATGGCCCAAACTTATAAACCCGAACAATACCTCTAAGACCTAAGCGGTCTTGGGCTGCTTGGCACCATACTTGGACCGTCCCTGCCTGCGGTCCATCACACCGGAAGCATCCAGTGTGCCTCGAATTATCGTGTAGCGAACTCCGGGAAGGTCCTTTACGCGGCCTCCCCTCACAAGGACCACGGAATGCTCCTGAAGATTATGCCCGACTCCCGGGATGTAGGACGTGACTTCCATTCCGTTCGTCAGCCTCACCCTGGCTATCTTCCTCAGAGCGGAATTGGGCTTTTTGGGCGTAGTCGTATACACCCTCACGCATACCCCCCGCTTCTGCGGGCACTGCTGAAGGGCCGGCGTGGTGGTCCTCTTCTTTACCTTCTTCCTGCCCTTTCTAACCAGTTGGTTTGTGGTGGGCATCTCATCTCCTTTTCAAGCACTTACTTTCTACCTGACAAGCCTCTACAAACATCCGTGCTGGAATTCTTTAATCTATTTTGCCGGGCCCTCGATGTCAAGCCCTAAATATGATTTATCTCCACTTTTCAGCCCAAACCCGGCCTACTGATCGCGGTACCTCTTGAGCCCCGTGCCCGCGGGTATGAGCCGGCCCATGATCACGGACTCCTTGAGCCCCTTCAGCTTGTCCACCTTGGAGGCCACCGCGGCCTCGGTGAGCACCTTGGTGGTCTCCTGGAAGCTGGCCGCGGAGATGAAGCTCTCCGTGGAGAGCGACGCCTTGGTTATCCCGAGGAGGAGCGGCTCCGCGGTGGGGGGCATCTTGCCCTCCCCGAGAAGCTCCTCCTTCAGCTCCTCGAAACGGTACTTCTCCACATGCTCGCCGATGAGCAGGTCGGAGTCGCCGGGGTTGGTGATGCGCACCCTCTTGAGCATCTGGCTGACGATCACCTCGATGTGCTTGTCGTTGATCTTCACGCCCTGGAGGCGGTAGACCTGCTGGATCTCGTTCACCAGGTACTTGACCAGCTCCTTCTCGCCCCGTATGGCCAGAATGTCGTGGGGGTTCGCGGACCCTTCCATCAGGGCCTCGCCCGCGGCCACCCTGTCCCCCTCCTGGATGGAGATGTGCTTGCCCTTGGGGATGAGGTATTCCTTGGGCTCGCCCACATCGGGAATCACCACTATCTTGCGCTTGCCCTTGACCTCCTTTTCGAACTTCACCTCCCCTTCAATCTCGGAGATGATGGCCGCCTCCTTGGGCTTGCGCACCTCGAAGAGCTCCGCGACCCTGGGCAGACCGCCGGTGATGTCCTTGGTCTTCATGGTCTCCCGGGGGATCTTCGCGAGGATGCCGCCTGCTGAGACCTTGTCCTCCTCCCCCACCATTATGAACGCGCCCACGGGCAGGAGGTACTCCCTCATCTGGCTCTTTTTCTTGCCCGTGATTGTGATCCTGGGTCTTGCGTCCGCGTCCCGGTATTCCAGCACCACCTTGGAGGACTTGCCAGTCACCGGGTCCACCTTCTCCTGCATGGTGATGTTCTCGATGAGGTCCCCGAAGGAGACCTTGCCCGTGAACTCGGTGAGGATGGGATGGGTGAAGGGGTCCCATTCCGCGAGCACCTGGGCCGCGCTCACCTTGTCGCCGTCCACGATCTTGAGCCTGGAGCCGTAGATGAGCTTGTGCTTCTCCCTCACCTTGTTCTGTTCGTCCACTATGGCCACCGCGCCGTTGCGGTTCATCACCACCAGGCCGCCGTGCACGTCCTTCACGACCCTCAGGTTCATGAACTTCACCGCGCCGTCCCTGCGCGCGGACACGGAGGTCTGCTCCATCTTCCGGCTCACCGTGCCGCCTATGTGGAAGGTCCTCATGGTGAGCTGGGTGCCCGGCTCGCCGATGGACTGGGCCGCGATGATCCCTATGGCCTCGCCGATCTCCACCATCTTGCCGTGGGCCAGGTCCCGGCCGTAGCACAGGATGCACGCGCCCCTCTTGGCCTTGCAGGTCAAGACGGAGCGGATGGGCACCCTCTCCAGGCCCGACTCCTCGATTATCTTTACCTTCTCCTCGTCTATCTCCTCGTCCGCGGCCACTATGACCTCGCCGGTGATGGGGTTCACGATGTCCATCCACGCGGTGCGGCCGAGGGTCCTTTCGGAGAGCTCCTGGATCACCTCACCGGCCTCTAGGAGCGGCTCCACGAAGATGCCCTCTATGGTGCCGCAGTCCTCTTCGGAGATTATGGAGTCCTGGGCCACGTCCACCAGCCTTCTGGTGAGATAGCCCGAGTTCGCGGTCTTGAGCGCGGTGTCGGCCAGACCCTTCCTCGCGCCGTGAGTGGAGACGAAGTACTGGAGAACCGTGAGCCCCTCCCGGAAGTTCGCGGTGATGGGGGTCTCGATGATCTCGCCGGAGGGCTTGGCCATGAGGCCGCGCATGCCCGCCAGCTGGCGCATCTGGTCCTTGGAGCCCCTCGCGCCGGAGTCGGCCATCATGTAGACCGGGTTGAAGGACTCGGTGTCAGCCTCCTCGCCGCCGGGCCCCTTGATCTTCTCAATGGAGATCTCGCTCATCATCTCCGCCGCGACCCTGTCTGTGGCCTCGGCCCAGATGTCCACCACGTTGTTGTACTTCTCGGACGCGGTTATGAGCCCCTCCTTGTACTGCTCCTCGATCTCCCTGTTCCTGTCCTGGGCCTTGGTGATAATCTTGGCCTTCTGCTTGGGCACCACCATGTCGGCCACGGATATGGAGAGCCCGGACTTGGTCGCGTACCTGAACCCCATGTCCTTCAGCCGATCGGTCAATATCACGGTGGCCTTGGTGCCGCAAACCCTGTAGCATTCCTCAATGACCTTTTTCAGGGTCTTTTTGTCCATGAGCCTGTTCACCAGGTCGAAGTCCAGGTCATCGGGCACTATCTCGTAGAGGACCACCCGGCCCACCGTGGTCTCCACCCGCTGGCCCTTTATCCTCATTATGATCTTGGAGTGCAGGTCCAGCTCGCCCTGGTCGAAGGCCACCCGGACCTCCTCGGGGCTGGAGAATATCTTGCCCTCCCCCTTGCAGAACGGCCTGGCCCTGGTGAGGTAGTAGAGCCCCAGCACGATGTCCTGGGAGGGCACGATGATGGGCTCGCCGTTCGCGGGGGAAAGGATGTTGTTGGAGGACATCATGAGGACCCTCGACTCGATCTGGGCCTCAATGGAGAGCGGCACGTGCACCGCCATCTGGTCCCCGTCGAAGTCCGCGTTGAACGCGGCGCACACGAGGGGATGGAGCTGGATGGCCTTGCCCTCGATGAGTATGGGCTCGAAGGCCTGGATCCCCAGCCTGTGGAGCGTGGGCGCCCGGTTGAGCAGCACGGGGAACTCCCTGACCACCTCGTCCAGGGTGTCCCAGACCTCCGGGGTCTCCTTTTCCACCAGCTTCTTCGCGGCCTTGGTGGTGGCCACTATGCCCTTCTCCTCCAGCATGTTGTAGATGAAGGGCTTGAAGAGCTCCAGCGCCATGCGCTTGGGCAGGCCGCACTGGTGGAGCCTCAGGTCGGGACCGATGACTATGACGGAGCGGCCCGAGTAGTCTACCCTCTTGCCCAGCAGGTTCTGGCGGAACCGGCCCTGCTTGCCCTTGAGCATGTCGGCCAGGGACTTGAGCGGCCTCTTGTTGGGGCCGGTGATGAGCTTGCCCCTGCGGCCGTTGTCGAAGAGCACGTCCACCGCCTCCTGGAGCATCCTCTTCTCATTGCGAATGATTATGTCCGGCGCGCCCAGCTCCAGAAGCCTCTTGAGCCTGTTGTTGCGGTTTATCACCCTGCGGTAGAGGTCGTTGAGGTCGCTGGTCGCGAACCTCCCGCCGTCGAGCGGCACCAGCGGCCTGAGATCGGGCGGGAGAACCGGCACGTGCTCCAGGATCATCCACTCCGGCAGGTTCTCGGAGTTGCGGAAGTCGTCCACCACCTTGAGCCTCTTGGCAAGCTTCTTGCGCTTGGCCACGGACTTGGTGGCCTTCATCTCGGCTCTCAGCTGCTGGCTTATGCCGTCGAGGTCCAAAGTGGTGAGTATGTCCCGGATGGCCTCCGCGCCTATGCCCGCGTGGAACTCGTCCGGGCCGTACTCCTCCTGGCAGGTGCGGAGCCTGTCCTCGCTGAGGAGCTCGCCCCTCTTCAGCGGGGTCTTGCCCGGGTCCACCACGATGTAGGAGTCGAAGTAGAGCACCCTCTCCAGGTCCTTGAGGGTGAGGTCGAGGATGTTGCCGATCTTGGACGGCAAACACTTGAGAAACCATATATGGGCCACGGGCGCGGCAAGCTGGATGTGGCCCATGCGCTCGCGGCGGACCCTGGACTGGATCACCTCAACCCCGCACTTCTCGCAGACCACGCCGCGGTGCTTCATCCTCTTGTACTTGCCGCAGTTGCACTCGTAGTCCTTGATGGGACCGAATATCTTCGCGCAGAAAAGACCGTCCCTTTCGGGCTTGAAGGTCCGGTAGTTGATGGTCTCCGGCTTCTTTACCTCGCCGTAGGACCACTCCCTGATCTTCTGGGGCGACGCCAAGGATATGGAGACCGCGTTGAACTTGAGCGGGTCCTTGGGGCTCAAATACATAAGATACGGATTTTGATGGTACAGCGCTTTATCCACTTTCGACCTCTCCTTTGAAAAGGTCCAAAAAATATGGCAAGCGGGCCTTAGCCCTGCTTTTAATCCTCCTCGTGCTCCAGGAGCTTGACGTCGAGGCAGAGCGCCTGAAGCTCCTTGACGAGCACGTTAAACGACTCCGGAAGCCCGGCTTCAAGGGTGTTTTCGCCCTTTACGATCTTCTCGTACATCCTGGTCCTTCCCACCACGTCGTCTGACTTCACCGTGAGGAACTCCTGGAGACAGTAGGACGCGCCGTAGGCCTCTAGGGCCCACACCTCCATCTCGCCGAGCCTCTGGCCGCCGAACTGGGCCTTGCCGCCCAGGGGCTGCTGGGTGACGAGGGAGTAGGGGCCGATGGACCGGGCGTGGAGCTTGTCGTCCACCAGGTGGTGGAGCTTCATCATATACATGATCCCCACCGTGATCTCGCGGTCGAAGGGCTCCCCGTCGCGGCCGTCATAGAGTATAGTCCCGCCCAGGCTCGGAAGGCCCGCCTCCTTGAGGAACGCCCGTATCTCGTCCTCGTCCGCGCCGTCGAACACCGGAGACGCGAGGTGAAGGCCGTCCCTTATCTGCCGGGAAAGCTGTTCCCACTTTTCCGGCTCGTCGAGAGCCTTGAACGCATTCATCTCAGAGGGGGACCAGACCTTCTTGAGCTTCTTCTCTATCTTCTTCTCGTCCTGCGCGGCCTCGATGAGCGTGTTGAGCTGGTCGCCCAGCCCCTTGGCCGCCCACCCGAGGTGGGTCTCGAGGATCTGGCCCGCGTTCATTCGGGAGGGAACCCCCAGGGGGTTGAGCACTATGTCCACGGGCGTGCCGTCCGCAAAGTAGGGCATGTCCGCCTCTGGGAGCACCCTTGAGACCACGCCCTTGTTGCCGTGGCGGCCGGCCATCTTGTCGCCCACGGAGAGCTTGCGCTTCACCGCGACGTAGACCTTCACCATCTTGATCACGCCGGGGGGCAGGTCGTCGCCCCTCTTGAACTTCTCGAACTTGGGCTCGAACCGGCCCTTGACCTCGTCGATCTGGGCCCTGTACCTGACGTAGAGCCTGTCCACGTTCTCGTTGGTCCCGGGGTCGTCCTTCACCCTGAGCGAGGCCCAGCCCGCGGTGGGGAGCTTGTCCAGCACCTGGGCGCTGAACTCCTCACCCGTCTTCAGGATGGACTTCCTGCCCACCGGGTCTTTCACCGGCGCGGCGGTGGGCTTGCCCTCAAGCAGGCCCTTCAGCCTGTCGAGATAGCTCCTCTTTATGATCGCGAGCTCGTCCCTAAGGTCCTTCTGAATCCTGAGGGTCTCGTCGCTCTCGATGGCTATGGCCCGGGAGTCCTTGTCTATCCCCCGCCTGGAGAAGACCTTCGCGTCTATCACCACCCCCTCCACCCCGGGGGGCACCCTGAGGGAGGTGTCTTTGACGTCAAGGGCCTTCTCGCCGAAGATGGCTCTGAGCAGCTTCTCCTCCGGGCTGAGCTGGGTCTCCCCCTTGGGGGTGATCTTGCCCACCAGGATGTCGCTGGCCTTTACCTTCGCGCCTATGCGCACTATGCCCGCGCCGTCGAGGTTCTTCAGGGCCTCCTCGCCGAGGTTGGGGATGTCCCTCGTTATGTCCTCCTTGCCCAGCTTGGTGTCCCTGGCCATCACCTCGAACTCCTCGATGTGGATCGAGGTGAACACGTCCTCCTTGGCGATGCGCTCGCTCACGAGGATGGAGTCCTCAAAGTTGTAGCCTCCCCAGCTCATGAACGCGACCATTATGTTGCGCCCCAGGGCCAGTTCGCCCATCTCCGTGGCCGGGCCGTCGGCTATTATCTCTCCCCTCTTCACCATGTCGCCCTTCTTTACGATGGGCTTCTGGTTGAAGCAGGTGTTCTGGTTTGAGCGCTTGAACTTGGTGAGCCGGAAGATGTCCACCGGCGGGGCATATCCCTCGGAAACGCCCCCGTCCGAGGCCCTGACCACGATCCTCGTCGCGTCGACCTCCTCCACCACGCCGTCCCTCGTCGCGACCACGGTCACGCCGGAGTCATGGGCCACCACCCTCTCCATGCCCGTGCCCACCACCGGCGCGCGGCTGGTGAGAAGGGGCACGGCCTGTCTCTGCATGTTGGAGCCCATGAGCGCGCGGTTCGCGTCGTCGTTCTCCAGAAACGGGATCAGGGCCGCGGCCGCGGACACGATCTGGTTGGGGGACACGTCCATGAAGGCCACCTCTTCCGGAGGCACCACCACGTATTCCCCGGCCCTGCGGGCGTTCACCCGGTCGAGGACGAAGTTCCCCTTCTTGTCGAGGGGCGCGTTGGCCTGCGCGATCGCAAAGTTCTTCTCGTCCATCGCGCTCAGATACTCCACATCCTCGGTGGCCCTGTTCTTCTTCACCTTGCGGTAGGGGGTCTCCACGAACCCGTAGTCATTGACCCTCGCGTAGGTGGAAAGGGACACGATGAGCCCGATGTTGGGCCCCTCCGGGGTCTCAATGGGGCAGATGCGGCCGTAGTGGGTGGAGTGGACGTCCCGCACCTCGAACCCCGCGCGCTCCCGGGTGAGACCTCCCGGGCCCAGCGCGCTGAGCCTGCGCTTGTGGGTCACCTCGGACAGGGGGTTGGTCTGGTCCATGAACTGGCTGAGCTGGGAGGAGCCGAAGAACTCCCTCACCACCGCGGTGACCGGCTTGGGATTAATGAGGTCGTGGGGCATGAGCGTCTCCACGTCCTGGAGCGCCATCCTCTCCTTTATGGTGCGCTCCATCCTCACGAGCCCG
This sequence comes from Syntrophobacteria bacterium, assembly GCA_029289015.1. GTDB lineage: Bacteria > Desulfobacterota > Syntrophobacteria > JARFUL01 > JARFUL01 > JARFUL01. Next base: position 8,430 of record JARFUL010000318.1, read on the forward strand.
ATGCGGAACTGGTTCTCCAGAAGCTCGCCCACAGCCCTGACCCGCCGGTTGCCCAGGTTGTCTATGTCGTCCACCGGGCCCTGCGCGTCCTTCAGGCGGAAGAGCTTCTTCACCGAGAGCATGATGTCCTCTTTGGTGAGGACGCGGTCGCCGGAGTAGGGCTCGAGGTCGAGCTGCAGGTTGAGCTTGAGCCTTCCCACCTGGCTGAGATCATAGTACTCGGGGTTGAAGAAGAGCTTGTTGAAGAAATCCCTGGCCACCTCCATGGTGGGGGGATTGGAGGGCCTGAGCTTCCTGTAGATCTCCACCTTGGCATCATCGTCCGACTTGACCCGGTCGAGGGCCAGGGTGTTGCGGAAGGACGCGGAGTAGTTCACCTTGTCTATAATTATGAGGGAGATCTCCTTTATGTCGGAGGTCTGGAAGGTCTCCAGGAGGTCCTCGGTGACCTCTTCATTGATCTGGGCCAGCACCTCGCCGGTGGCCGGGTCTACGACCTCCTCGGCCAGCACCCTGCCCAGGAGGTCCTCCCTGGCCACAGCCATCTGTTTTATGCCGCTATCTTCGAGCTTTTCCAGGTCCTGCTGGTTGACCCTGATGTTCTTCCGGATCACCAGCTTCTTGGTCTTCGGGTCCCTTATGTCCTCCGTCGCGATGGACCCCAGAAGGATCTCGAGGTTGAGCTCCCTTTTGAACTCCTTCTTGCCGATGGAGATCTTCTCCTTGGGGTAGAAGTAGTTGAGAAGCTCGTTCTCGTCGTAGCCCAGGGCCTTGAGATAAACGGTGACCGGCATCTTGCGCCGTCTGTCTATGCGTACATGGAGAATGTCCTTGTGGTCGAACTCAAAGTCGAGCCACGAGCCCCTCAGCGGGATGATCCGCGAGGAGTAAAGCGTCTTCTTCGACGCGTGGGTCTTGCCCTTGTCGTGGTCGAAGAAGAGCCCCGGAGACCTGTGGAGCTGGCTCACCACCACCCTCTCGGTGCCGTTGATGATGAAGGTCCCGTTTTCAGTCATGAGCGGGATGGTGCCGAAGTAGATCTCCTGCTCCTTGATGTCCCTTATGGAGCGGGTCCCGGTCTCCTTGTCCACGTCGTAGACCACGAGCCTCACCGTGATCTTGATCGGCGCCTCGTAGGTCATGCCCCGCTGGAGACACTCATCCTTGTCATATTTCACTTCGCTGAAGGAGTAGTTCACAAACTCCAGCGACGCGTTCTTATTGTAGTCCTTGATGGGAAAGACCGAATTGAACACCCCTTGCAGGCCGATGTCTTCGCGCGCGGAGAGATCCGAGCCCTTCTGGAGAAACCTCTCGTAGGACCGAATCTGCATGCCTATCAGATTGGGGATGGGGATGATCGACCTTATCTTACCGAAGCTTCTTCTAAGACGGTAACTGGCCTGGGAATAGCCCATATCATCTCCTTAAATCTTTTTGTCGGGGCGGGGGGTACCCCGCCCCTATCTTTAAAAAGCCGCTACTGAATCTCTATCGATGCACCGGCTCCCTCTAGCTGGTTCTTAACGTCCTCGGCCTCTTCCTTGGACATGCCCTCCTTCACCTTGACAGGCGCGCTGTCCACAAGCTCCTTGGCCTCCTTCAAACCCAGGGTGGTGACCGCTCTCACCACCTTGATGACCTGTATCTTCTTGTCGCCCACCGCGGTTATGGACACGTCGAACTCCGTCTTCTCCTCCTCGGCCGCGGCCTCTGCCGCGCCGGGAACCGCGCCGGGCATCGCGGCCATGGCCACCGGAGCGGCCGCGCTGACCCCGAACTTCTCC
>JARFUL010000319.1 GCA_029289015.1 Syntrophobacteria bacterium
AGGATAAGAGAACCAAGCTCATGCGCCGCATCAAGAAGAAGCAGGAGGAGATCGACGAGATAAACCGCCGCATAAAGGCAAGGCCCAACGTGGCCTTCGCGATCCACGGCGCGGAACTGGAAAAATACATCGATCTGGGCCTTAATACCCTGAAGGTCCAGGGCAGGGAGTATTCCGTCTCCCTGATAAAAAAGATAATCTCCTCCTACCGCATGCTCATAGACCGCAGGTTGAGCGGCGAGAGCCTGGTGGACGAGGAGATGACCCAGGTGCAAAAGGAGCTCCTGGCCGCGGTCTGCGACCGGGACAGGGCCCGTATGGAGAAGACCCGGGAGCTCCACTCCCAGATAAGAGGGCTGTAGTCGAAAACTCTAGGGGGGCAAAGCCCCTCAGTTGTACTGGATCATCCGGGGGCCGGCACTGCCGGCCCTTTTTTTATGCCCTGGGGAGGCCAGAATGTTCTGGAGCGCCTGGGCGGCCCTTGGGAATGCCGGAGAGAGGAGACCGTCCCGGCGTGCACCCTTAAAAGGCCGGAGGGGGCTTTTGGCAAGGACCCGGCCCCTAAGACGGCTTATGGTGGCTTACGGTCTTTACGAAGCTGAAATTGACCATGTGCTGGGTGCCGTCCACGTTGAGGTAGAAGAACCCTTTGTAATGGTTGAAGAAGTCCGAGAGCCGGGAGCGCTCCTCAGGCAGGTCCACGAAGATCTTCCCGTCCAGAGACCTCTCCTCCGACAGGAGCGAGACCCGGACCCTTATCTCCTTGACGTAGGTCTCGTCGGGCACCCACTCCTCTTCAGCCAGCTTCGCGGTGACTATGCAGTCCTTCTGGATGAGCACCACGTCGCCTCCGGGGACCTCCATGGGTATGAACCTCTTTTTGCCGTTCAAAGTGTCGAAGATGAGCTCCGCTCCTTCATGCTCCGGAGACTGGGAGTAGAGAAAGAAGCTGCCCTTTAGGTGGCTCCCGTCGGACAGCCTGAGCTCCGCCGCCTTCTTGAACTTTTCTGTCTTGACAGCCACGAAAACCCCCTTTCTTGGGTGCGAGGATCTATTTCAACATAGATACCACAGCTTAAGCCTCTCCTCAAGCGGGTAGTGGCTTTGGCGCGCTATTTGTAAGGGGCTAGGACGCGTAGGAGTGGAGCCCCGAGAGCAGGAAGTTCACCCCGAAGAAGGTGAAGAGCATCGACGCGAAGCCCAGGATGGAGATCACCGCTATCTTGGAACCCCTCCACCCCCTCACGATGCGCGCGTGCAGAAGGGCCAGGTAGATGAGCCAGGTGATGAGGGACCAGGTCTCCTTGGGGTCCCAGGACCAGTAGGTTCCCCACGCGGAGTTGGCCCAGATGGAGCCGGTGACTATCCCCACGGTGAGGAGAAGGTGGCCGAAGAGCACCGTCTGGTAGACAAGCTCCTCCAAGACCAGGTTGCCCGGAATGATTCCAGAGGAGGAGCTCTCCTTTTTCCCCGCGCGCAAAAGGTAGAGTATCGCTATGCCGCAGGAGATGGTGAACCCCGCGTACCCGAGAAAGCAGGCGATCACGTGCGCGATGAGCCAGTTGGATTTCAGCGCGGGCACCAGGGGCTGGATGTGCCTGAGCATGTCCTTGTCAAAGGACGCGTAGGCCATGGCCAGAAAAGCGCAGAACGCGGGGAAGACCCCCAGCGCCCTGTGGCGGTACTTCATCTCCACCCAGATGTAGATCGCGCCTATGGCCCAGGAGCCGAAGACCAGGGACTCGTAGAGGTTGGAGAGCGGCGCGTGGCCGATCCCCAACCGGTAGGACTCCACCCACCTCAGTATGATGGCCCCGGTCTGCGCGGCCACGGTGAGCACCAGCCCGAAGAACCCGGCCTTTCCCGCGAGCTCCCACCTGAAGATGACATGGATGAGGTAGGCCAGGGCCGCGCCCAGGTAGAGGAAGGTGACAACGGACAGGATCAAGGAACTGGTCATTCGCTCTCCCTTTCGAGCCCCTCAATGAGGGCCGCGGCTTCGGAGAACATGCGCTCGAACCCTATGGGGTTCGAGCTGTAAGTCCCCGCGGCGGTGAGTACCGCGCCCTTTTTCCCGGGCTTCAGGAAGACCCACACCCTGACGTGACTCATGAAAAAGGCCATGTAACTGCCTATTATTATTGTGGTAAACCCGAAGTATATTATCCAGACCCCCGGATCGCTGGCCACCTGGAGGCCGGAGACGTAGCCCGTGGTGTAGGACGCGACCTCAACCCTGTAGCCGTGCACCCGGTTGCCGTGGAACCCGGGGTGCTTGACGAGGATCCAGGACCCGTGGGGCTCCCCCTCTTTGGGGAAGACCATCAGCGCGACCGCGGGCCCGAAGTTGGAGAGGTTCTCCTTGAAGTCCACCACCCTCATAACGAGCCCCGGCTCCACCTCCACCGGCTCCCGGTAGCGGGCCTTGAGCAAGATGGGGACACCATCTTTGGGGATCAGCTTGAGGTCCACCGTCTTGGGGATCGCGGAGTAGCTGGACTGGTAGAAGCTCACCCCCCGGTAGGTGAGCGGGTCGTTCACCACGATGGAGGCGGACGCAACCTGTTTGCCGTTCTCCTTCACCACCACGTCGGAGCGGAACTCCGAGGGCGCGCCGGTGTCGTAGAACTTCACGGTGAACTTGTCGAGCCTGATGGAGAAGGGGAGCTCCAGCCCCTCTTTTCCCGTGTTGAGCATCACCCGGGAGGTCTCCTCGCCCTCCGCGATCTGGACAAACCCCTTGAACCCGAAGATGGAGCCGATGAGGGAGCCCAAGATAATAAGCAATACGGACAGGTGGACCACGTAGGGCCCCAGTCTGCTCGCCTTTCCGCTGGAGAAGGTGGCCAGATGGCCCCCCTCGAGCTCCCCCCAGCGGGGCCGGCCAGCCCAGCCGAAGGTTTTGTCCACCTCGGGCTTCAGGTCCTCCGGCGCGGCCTTGAGCTTCACCTGGACGTGGTTCTTGAATTTCGTCAGCTTGGACGGCCCCCCCGCGAACTCCTCGAGCCGCATGAGCTTGAGGGCCTTGGGGAGCCTCCTTACGGAGCAGATAATCAGGTTCAGGGCCAAAAGCGCGATGAGCAGCCTGAACCACCAGGAATGGTAGAGGTCGAAGAGGCCGAAGGTGTCGAAAAGCTTGAAGAGCCCGGGCCCGAACTGCTTCAGGTAGAGCCCCTTGGGCTGGTTTTGCTGGACCAGGGTTCCGATCACGGAGCTCGCGGCCAGGAGCGCGATGAGGAGCACGGTGAGCTTCACCGAGGCCACGCGGTCCAAGAGACTCTTATCTTTTTCAGCCATCCGAATTTCCTAGTAAAATTAAAGGATATTAACACAGGGGTCTGCGCGTTTCAAGGCTATGTAAGACCCTGTTAATCGGGCCGAAAACCAGACCCGAAGCCGCGTCTCCCCTCCCGGGACGGTGCGGCCGCGGCTCTGTCTGAGCGCGCCCAGCCCCCGAACGGCTCCCTAAACCTTATACTCTCTTAACTTTCACCTTGACATTATCCCAGAAATTATGAAATTTTTAACGATCAAGAGAGGTGTCTAAGGTTTTTGGGGCTCGGGACCTTTCGGGAGCGGGCCATTTTTAGAACTCCCGGATCGTATCCCCAAAGCGCCGGGATTTTTTTGTTTACCTGAAAAACTCGCCTAACTACGGGTCAGGAGTTCGATTAATGACCAGTCACGAGGAAAAGAGATCGGATAGGGATACCATCGGCTGGGTTCTTTTGGTCATCGGGTTCGTGGGCGCGCTCTTTGTGGGGTGGGTGATCTTCCCCCAGATTATTTTCTCAAAGAAGGCGCAGCCGATGAATTTCTCCCATGTTGCTCATGCTGAGGAGGCGGATATGTCGTGCGAGGACTGCCACACCTTCAACGACGACGGCTCCTACAACGGCATCCCCTCTCTCGGGTCCTGCGCGGAGTGCCACGAGGAGGCCCAGGGCGAGACCGCCGCGGAGAAGAAATTCGTGGAGGAGTTTGTGGCCAAGGAGAAGCAGGTCCCCTGGCTCATCTACGCCGCGCAGCCGGACAGCGTCCATTTCTCCCACGCGCCCCACGTGAAGTCCGCGGAAATGAAATGCACCGCTTGCCACCGGGACGTGGCCAAGGAGAGCTTGGCGCCGCCCCTCTACGTGAACCGGATAACCGGGTACACGAAGACCATAATGAAGATGGATGTCTGTGAGGACTGCCACGCTGACAAGGGCACTTCCAACGACTGCTTCACCTGCCACAAGTAAGCGCAGGTTTGGCCCCTGCGGGGGCTTTCAGGTATCGGGAGCCAGGAGATGAAGCTAACAAGAAGGTCATTTATCAAGTTCTCAGTGGGTGCGGTTGGCGGCATACACCTCACCCCCCTTCCGTGGTATTTGATGGACGACGTGGCCATCTGGTCCCAGAACTGGTGGTTCCGGCAGGTGCCCGAAAAGGGGATGCTCACCTCCGCGACCACGGTCTGCAACCTCTGCCCTGGAGGCTGCGGCATAGAGGCCGGCCTCATCAGCGAGAAGAGGGCCATCGGCATATCCGGAAACCCGTCCCATCCGGTCTCCATGGGAGCGATCTGCCCCATCGGCGCGTCCGGCCCCCAGTTCACCTACGGGCTTTCCCGGGTAAAGACCCCGCTCAAGCAGACCGGCAAGAGGGGGGATCCGTCGTCCTTCAAGAAGATAACCTGGGAAAAGGCCATAGCGGAGGTGGGCGCGAAGCTCGCGTCCCTTGAGGGCAACGGCGAGCGCCTGGCCGCGGTGGGCGGTGCGCGGGGCTCCCTCAGCTCGGAGCTCTTCTCAAGGCTCATCTGGGCCCTGGGCTCCGACAACCTCTTCAGGGTCCCCTCGTCGGCCGACTCCGAGGAGCTGGCCTTTCTCGCGATGACCGGAGTGAGGGCGCCGTTCTCCTACGACCTCGTCAACTCCCGCTACATCCTCTCCCTGGGCTGCGGGGTGTTCGAGGGGTGGGGCTCCCCGGTGTGGGTCCACAAGGCCCTCTCGGGGAACCGCGGGGAGACCAGGCTGGTGCAGGTGGACTCCCGCATGTCCCCCACCGCGGCCGCGGCGCACAGGTGGGTCGCGGTGGAGCCCGGCACCGAGGCGGTCTTCGCGCTCGGCATGGCCAACGTCATAGTTCAGAAGGGGCTCTACGACGCGCGGTTCGTGGGCTCGGCAAGAGGGTTTGCCGAGTTCAGTC
>JARFUL010000320.1 GCA_029289015.1 Syntrophobacteria bacterium
GGCCATCAGGGGCGCGGCCGCAAGCACGAGCGCGAGCGCAAGAATCAGAGCCGTTAAGCCTTTCCCGTTCCTCGCAAACATCTTCCTAACCCGCCTTTCAGGGGATAGCAATTTCGAGAATGCGAATATTTTTTTGTCTGATCAATGCAAAAACCCTCGCCGGCCCGGCCCCTGCACCAGAGACCCGGGTCGCCGGGATGGCAGCCTCGCGCGCTGAGGGGAGAGTCTGCGGGGTACTCGACTTTTAGGAGAGAAAGGGCTGGCCAACGAGAGCCTGGACAATGGAGCTCTTCGCTTTACCCGGCGGACGGTATTCATCTCTTGGCAGAGTAGCGTAAATCGGAATAAATTTCTGTTAACTACTTCACACTTTTATGGATTTCTTTAATTATGAGCTTTCCGGGACAGGACATTTTTGCTGGGTAGATTCCCCGCCAAACAGGGTGATTGCGCGGCAAATTTCACCACGCTCGCGTGAGCCGCGCGCCGGGCCCGGTGTTATTTAATATCGGAGGCCCCGGCTTTTTTAGGAAAAGATATCGCTTTGGCAACTGTTTTTGCTACAATGCCTCTTTTCAAGGAGCATCCTTCCCGGTGGCTTGAATGCTTCCATCAAGAATGGGACAGCCTGGCGCGCGAGGGGGGGTTCAGCCCGATCTTGGGGTCGAATGCCTCATAATTTTAGCTAGCTACAGGCCCCTTGCGAAAAATAGGATGGAACCGGCAATAAACATGGACCCTGGTACTGACTTATATCTCAAAGATATTTATACTGCTTGCTCAAAGAGATAAGAATTGATTGAGTAAAGCTCACAAATGAAAGGATAGCCGTTGGCAGTGTCGTCAGTCTGGAGGAAACCCATATTGCCTGCCCCGATTCATGGAAAGGGGGCGGGGGAGACCGCGCCTTGAGGTGTTGACGCGATGCAAAGGCATCTTATTGTCCTCGGGCTTCTCCTCTCCATAAGCCTTCCGACCTTCCTCTGCCGGAACCTTTGGAATCCGGACGAGCCCCGCTACGCGCAGGTGGCCTCCGAGATGACCATCCGGTCCGACTACCTCGTGCCCCACCTCAACCGCGAGGTCTACCCGGAAAAGCCTCCGGTCTTCTTCTGGCTCATAATCGCGGCGAAAAAGATCTTCGGCCGGGAGTACGCGTCCCGGGCCGTATCGCTCCTGGCCGCGCTCCTCGTGGCCTCGCTGACCTATCTCATGGGTCAAAGGCTCCTGGGCGAAGAGGAGGGGTTCTTGGGCGCGCTGGTGCTCATAACGTCGGGGATGTTCGTGGTCTTGGCCCAGGTGGGCAACATGGACACCCTGCTGACCCTCTTTGTAACGCTCGCGCTCTTTTGTTTCCTCGAATCCCAAAGCCGTAAGAAGAGGGGCCGCTGGCTGGTTCTGTCATACCTTTTCATGGCCCTGGGAACCCTCACCAAGGGCCCCGTGGCCCTGGCCCTCGCGTACCTGGTGATCCTTGTCTGGCTTATCTATTCCAGGGGAAAGGGGATTTTTAAAGAGCGCCATCTCCTGTGGGGGCCTCTATTCGCGCTCTTTATCGTGGGGCTCTGGTTCGCGCCCGCGTGCCTCAAGGGCGGGAGCCAGTATTTCCAGGTCATCATGAAGAAGCAGATCGCGGGCCGCGCGATGGACACCTGGAGCCACAGGCAGCCCTTCTTCTACTACCTCATCGTGTTCCCGCTGGTCTTCCTCCCGTGGTCCGGGCTGGTCCCGGGTGCGCTCAAGAGCGCGTGGAAGTCGAGGAAGGACCCGGAACTCTTCCTCCTTGTGTGGGCTTTGGTGATCTTCGTCTTTTTCAGCATAATAAGCTCAAAGAGGGAGAGATACCTCCTGCCGCTCTACCCGGCCGCGTCTTTGCTTGCGGGCCGCTGGCTCGTGGAGCTCTCCAGGAGGAGAAAGGGGGCCCTTTCTCCCTTTTTGTTCTTCATCCTCGCGTCGATCTGTGTGTGCGCGCTATACTTTTTGCCCCTGGACGCGGCTGTGCGGCCCATAGAGAAATACTTCAGGTCCGAGGGCGGATACGCGCTCATCAAGGCCACGGGGCTGGGGGTCCAGGTGCTTGCCATTGCGGTCGCGGCTTTGGGGCTTTCCATCGCGGGGATTCGCGCGTCCCGCAGGGGAATGGTGAGGGCCGCGGCCTGCTATGTGGTCGCGCTCATAATTCTCTTCTCCTACTCCACCAATTTTACGGTCCTCAAGAGGCTCGACAAGATAAAGTCTTTCAGGAGCTTCACGGAAGAGGTGAAGGCCAAGCTCAACCCCGGGGAGGAGCTTAAACTGTGGCGGAGGTGGTTCTCCGGCGCGGTGAACCTCTACATGGGAGAGGGCTTTATAGAGACCCTCTACGAGGAGTTCCAGTTCGAGCATTTCGGCCAGGCCGGGCGGTCCTTCAGCGTGGTATTCGCGAAGAAGGATTTTAACGAGCTGGGTGAGTACTCGAAGGCGAGGCTCAAGATTCTGGCCCGGGGAAAGAATGGAAACCTGGACCTCGTCTTGGTCCGCTTCACCCCCAGGAAGAGCGACCTGCTCCCCGCCCTCATAAAGCGCGGCGCGCGCACCAGGCCAGACACCTAGCCCGGCGCGCGCGGCCCTCTCCTCGCGCAAATCTAACGCGGCAAAACGGCCCGGGGGTCCCCGGGCTCAACCTTGATCATCTTTTTTGGGGCGCGGCAGCCTCACCCCGAAGATCACCGCGAGGGCGAGCACCAGGACGCCTATGAGCCCCGCGCGGCACACACTCTTCAGGCTCGCGATGTCCTGGGGGTAGCGAAGGCTAAGGGGGACGTGCAGCGGGGGATAGTCCGGGGTAAAGGTAAAGGGCGCAAGCTCGATTGATCTTTGAAAATCGGCCTCGTAGAGCTCATCCTGGCCCCTGCGCCGGTGAATCTCGGCCCTGGTCGCGTATGCGTACGCGCTGGACTTGTCGTCTGCGCGCAGGGCTATGGCCCTGTTCGCGTCCCGAAGGGCCTCAGCTAGCATTCTCTCGAAGAGGTAGGCCTGGGCCCGGTGGCTGTAGGCCCTTGCCAGCCCGGGGCTCAGCTCTATCGCCTTGGTGAAGTCCCGGATGGCCTCCCTGAGCGACCCGCTCGTATCCTGCACCCACAGCCTCGCGAGGGACGGCGCGAGCCGGTAGAGCTCCCCCATGAACCCCTCCGGGTGCCCTTTTTTCAGCCGGGCCAGCCCCCGCATCAGGTAGGCATCCGTGTGCCCGGGGTCGAGCTCTATGATCCAGGTGTAGTCCTCAATGGCCTCGTCGAGCCGCTGCTGGAAGTAGTAGTGCACCGCGCGCGCTTCATAGGCCTCCTTGAGGCGCGGGTTCAGCCGTATGGCCTCGGTGAAGTACTCTACCTTCTTTACGGCCAGGGTGCTCTTGAGGCCCCGGCGGTAATAGTCCATCGCGTCCTGGGAGAGCGCGGGCGCGGCTGTCCAAAAAAGCTGAACGAGCAATATGGCGCAGATTATCCTCACGGTCTCTTGTGTCCAATGTGTCGGCCGTTGCCAAAGGGATCCCTTACCTTTCAGGTTACCCGAGGATCGAGGCGTGGGCAACAAAAAACTCTCGGACCCGGTGCCGCATAGAAGGTGAAGCCCGGGAAATGGACGCGGGTTCCCGGCCCCGTTATTCCCCTGGTCCCCTTTCCTTTGAAATGTTCGGGGAAATCGGCAAGAATACGGGAAGGACTTCACCTCAGCGGGGGATTGAAGATGCGCCCCACCAGGCTCCTGATGGAGCTTGAGACCCTGGCCGCCAGGCTCGGCGTCACGGTGAGCTACGAGAGCCTGCCGGACAGCCGCTCCGGCCTTTGCCGCCTGCACGACGAGTACCTGCTCATCATTGACAGGCGCCTCACCAAGGGGGAGCAGGTCGAGGTGTTCCTCGACGCGCTCCGCGGCTTCGACCTGGAGGGCGTCCACGTGCTGCCCCGGATCAGGTCCCTCATAGAGACGCCCGGCAAAGAAGCACGGGCAAGACCCGAAGAGCCCCTGGACCGCCTTGAGGACTAAGGGGCCGCGCTCTATGGTCTAGCCGTAGAACTCGAGGATGCACTCCGCCACATACTCGATCTCTTTGGACTCGAGCTCCGGGAAGACGGGGAGCGCGAGGACCTCCCCAGCGGCCCTCTCCGACTCGGGCATGGACCCCGGCCCGTAACCCAGGGGAGCGAAGCACTCCTGGAGGTGGAGGGGAACCGGGTAGTAGATCTCGGTGCCCACCCCCCTTTCCGCGAGGTGCTCCTTGAGGGAGTCCCTGTCTTGGGCCCGGATCACGTACTGGTTGAACACGTGGGGCCTTTTGCCATCTGCCGTCACTTTGGGGAGAGAGACCAGCCCCTCCCGCACTGGACCGGATGACTCGAGAAGCCCGTTGTATGCCCGTGCGTTGGCCCTTCTCTTTTCGGTCCAGGCCTCAAGGAGGGGCAGCTTGGCCAGGAGCACCGCGGCCTGGAGCTCGTCCAGCCTGAAGTTGCCGCCTATTATCTGGTGGTAATACTTCGGAAAGCCCCCGTGCACCCTGAGCCGGGTTATCTTCTCCCCCAGTTCGCCATCCGAGGAGACAAAACCCGCGTCACCCGCGGCGCCCAGGTTCTTGGTGGGGAAGAAGGAGAAGCACCCCGCGCGGCCGATGGAGCCCGCGGGTCTGCCCTTGAAATCCGCGCCAATGGCCTGGGCCGCGTCCTCCACCACCGCGACGCGGTATCTCGCGGCCATATCCACGAGGGGCTCCATGTCGGCAACCTGGCCGAAGATGTGGACCGGCAGAATCGCGACCACCTCTTCGCCGGTACTCTTCAGCCTCGGGCCGCTGGGGGCCCCGTCAGTTTCATTCTCGAAGAACTCGGCAAGCCCGGCCGGGCTCAGGTTGAAGGAGACCGGGTCTATGTCCACGAACACCGGCCTCGCGCCCAGCCTGGAGACCACCCCCGCGGTGGCAAAGAAGGTGAAGGGGGTGGTGACCACCGCGGTGCCCGGGCCCGCGTCCAGCGCCATGAGGGAGATCAGGAGCGCGTCGGTGCCTGAGGAGACCCCCACCGCGGACTCCACCCCCACGTACTGCGCGAGCCTTGTCTCGAGCTCCTTTACCTTGGGCCCGAGGATGAACCTCTGGGACGCGAAGACCTCGTCTACCTGGGCCCGGACGTCTCTCTCTATGGATGCGAACTGCCGTTTCAGATCAACGAGTGGAACTTTCATACCTGCTCCTTTACGGGCTCTACACTCTCTTCCGAAATTTTCCTGTATGCTTCGCCGCAGGCCCGGCAGACCGCGCTTGCGCCATCAAAGTCAAGCTGTATCCCGCACGCGCACATAAAGCCCGTGAGCCTCGCGGGGATCCCCATCACCAGCCCGTAGTCCGGCACGTTTTTCGTGACCAGCGCGCCCGCGGCCACAAAAGAGTATGCTCCCAGGGTGGTGCCGCACAGAATGGTCGCGTTCGCGCCGATGGTCGCGTGCCTCTTCACCAGGGTGGTCCTGAGCTCCTTCATGCGGGGGATCGCGGACCTGGGGTTCATCACGTTGGTGAAGACCATGGAAGGCCCCAGGAACACGAACTCCTCAAGGGTCACGCCCTGGTAGATGGACACGTTGTTCTGGACCTTGCACCCCTGGCCGATGGACACGCGCCGGCCCACCAGGACGTTCTGGCCTATGCGGCAGTTCGGGCCTATGTCCGCGTCCTCCATCACGTGGGAGAAGTGCCAGATGGTGGTGCCCTCCCCCACCTTGGCCCCCCGGTCAACGTAGGACGATTCGTGGACGAAGTATCCGGGCTTTGGCCGCGCCACCTCGATGGGCGCGCCCTTCATCTTCAGGGACCTCTGGCACGCGTCGAGAACCTTGAGCACCCTGAGCCCGGATTCGCCGTCCGTGAGGGGAGAGGTTCCCTTTTCCACGCAGTCCAGAAAATGGGCGCACTCGTTATGAAGCGGCTCCTCGTCGGGAATCTCTACCACCTCCGGGTCCTTCTTCCTGGGCACGGGCATGCGGTTTATCCAGTCGATCCCCTCGTCGTAGAGCTTCAGCTTGCCCTCCTCGGCCACGTCGTCGAACACGGCCATCTTCCGGTCCCCCACCACCACCAGCCGCTGCTCCTTGTAGGGATGGAGCCAGCTCACAAAGATGTGGGCCCTCGCGCCGGACCCGAAGGAGAGGGTGGAGACCGTTACGTCCGCGACCTCGTGGTGGAGGTAGCTTCCGCCCACCGCGGTCACCTCGAAGGGCTCCTCCCCGAGGAGCCTGGTTATGACCGCTATGTCGTGGGGCGCGAAGGACCACAGGATGTTCTCCTCGGTCCGGACCTTGCCGAGGTTGAGCCGCTGGGAGTAGAGGTAGTTGATCCTCCCCAGCTCGCCCCGGTCGATGAGCTCCTTGAGCCTCCTCACCGCGGGGTGATACTCCAGGATATGCCCCACCATCAGGACCCTGGACCTGTCCCGGGCCAGGCCAACCAACTCTTCGCCGTCCTCCACCTTCAGGGCCAGGGGCTTCTCCACCAGCACGTGCTTGTTGGCCAGGAGGGCCTCCCTGGCCATCTGGTAGTGGGCCTCAGCAGGGGTGGCCAAAACAACGGCCTCTATGTCGTCCCTCCTGAGAACCTGGGAGTAGGACTGGGTGAGATCCACCCCGGGGTACTGGGACGCGGCCCGCTCAAGGGAGGAGGTCTCCCTGTCGCAGATGAGACTGAGCGCGCCGAGCCCGCTGAAGTTCCGTACCAGGTTCTTGCCCCAATAGCCGAATCCTACGCAGGCTACACTGACCACAATCGCCTCCATAACTCCCCGAAACGAGGAGACAACCCCCCGTCCCGGGCCTCACGGTACAAGATGAAAAACACCTAGTTATCTAAAAACGTCAGGGCAAGGCAAATACAATTCGCTGCCCGCTCAATTCCATATGTCCCCGGCCCGCGGGCGCCAAAAGAGCTTCCTGGGCAGTGCCTTCCCTATCCCTAGACAGCCTCCTCCCTCTTAAGGCCCAACCGCGCGAACGCGTGGCGAAGGTCCTGGCCTGAGTAACCCCTCAGAACGAAGAGCAACCCCGCGTAGAGGAGGCTGAAGCCCAGCATGTAAACCAGCAGCGCGGACAAAGAGCCCGGGGCTGTGCCGAGCAGCCCCGCGGCCAGGATAAGAGAGCCGCCGGCCGCGAGACTCTTGATAATGAATAAAAAGGGCAGCCTCAAAAAGAGGTGTCTTGCGCTGAAGTAAAGCTCCATGAAGCACTGAAGCCCGAAGGATGCGCACGTGGCCACCGCGGCGCCGGATATCCCCCAGCGAGGGATCAAAAGCCAGTTGAGAAAGATGTTCGTTACCGCCGCGCTGATGTGCGCATAGGTGGAGAGCTTCGGCCTCTTGATGAGATGGAGGACCACGGAGCCGTAGACCCCCATGGTGCCGAGCTTGACGATATGGCAATCCGGGTTGTACTGTTTCACCGCGTGGATAAGATTGGCCGTGCCCACCAGGTTGTTATAGAGGGTGAAGAGGGCTTTTTCCCTGTCCATCATGGAGTAGGGCGCGGAGGGCTGCTCCGCGTAGTGCACCACCGCGTCCGGCGGGCCCTCGGAGAAGCCGCGGCTGAACGCGTGGCCCCTGAAGACCTTCTCAAGGAAGGAATAATCCGTTATGTCCCCCACCGCGACCCCGATCTCCCTCTGGCTCCTCGCTTTCCAGATCTCGGCCCTCGCGTGCATGTTGGGCACTTCCACCAGGGGTTCCATGTTCAGTTCATGGCCCCCGAGCCTGCGGAAATAGTTGTCCACCACCGCGACCTCCCATCCCCTGTTGGACAGATACATCGCGGTGGGCCAGCCGAGGTAGCCGTCTCCTCCCAAGATCAGGACTTTCATCTGGGCTCTCTTCCCTTCAGTGGTGCCTACCGGTTGATAGTATGGGCTCAGGGCTCAAGGGTCACTATCCTCCCCTCCTCGACCCCCGCGCCCAAAAGCTCCCCCTTCCTCTCCTCGGTCTCGTTCAGGGACGCGATGACGATCCTGTCGAAGTGCACCTCCTGAACCATGTCGAGGGGCAGGACATTGTGGCCCAGGAGCCGCCGGCCGCGGGGCTCGGGGTCGAAGATCCCGTAAAACTCGAGGCCGGTCCCCGCGAGGTGGAGGTAGGCCAGCTCCGCGACCTCCCCGGCCAGGTAGAAGGCCACCTTTTCCACCCCCTGGGCCCTCAGTTCCCTGTATACCCCGCCCAGTACCCCCTTGAGGCTCTGGTAGAACCCGAGGGAATACTGGAGGTACTCATAGGTGAGCCTTGTCTTCTCTTTAAAGCCCTCCTTGGTCAGGAGATACCTGACCCTGTTCGCGGGTATGGTGGTGACCTTCATGTAGCCCTTCTTGGCCAGCCTCTTGAGGAATGCGTTCACCAGACCCACGGACACGCCGAGCCTCTTCGCGAGCTCCCGCTGGGTCACCTGGTCCCCCGCGCTAAGGGCCTCGAGCAGCCTGAGGATTCTGAAAGATTCCCGGTCCATGATCCTCCCGGTGTTGTTCATTTTCTGAACTAATATAGGGATCAGGGGGCTGTGTCAAGGGTTTTCTAGGAAAATCAGTATCTCCGCTGGCAGCGGTACGGGCAGGTTTACCCCGTTTTTGCCGGGGTCAGGGCTCTTTTTCGCGGGAAAGCGCCAGGCGGGATCAGAACGCGTCGGTCCCAAGCTCCGCGGTGATAAGGTCTACGTCCTCCTGGGTTTTGACGAACACGCCGAGGTTCCCGAGCCTTACATTCTCCAACCCCCCGTGCCTCGCGAGGGTGTAGGCCTCGATCATTTCTTGAACAAGCGGCCGTCTGGTATCCTTCATCAGGTACTCGGGGAAGAACGCGAGGATGGTGAAGGGCACCCGGGGGTCCGTCTTCGCGAGGAGACCCGCGATCTGGCCCAGCTCCCCGGCCTCCACCACCCCCGGGATATAGAGGGAGAGCACCTCCAGCACGAACCCCCGCGAGACCATCTCATTGGGAAGGCTCAGTATCTGCCGGTTGTCGCATCCTGTGAGCCACTTGTGGCGGGCCGGGTCGAAAGCCTTTATGTCCAGCCAGAACGCGTCCACACCCGCGTCCTTGAGAATGTCGAGGTTCTGGGAGGTGAGCCCGTAGCCGTTGGTCTCGATGAGGACCCAAAGGTCGGTTGATTCCTTGATGCCCCGGGCGCACCTGGCGTAGAACTCGGGCCTGCAGGTGAGGTCTCCCCCGGTGAAGGCCGCGATGTTTCTTGCCGGCCCGAACCCCTGGGGGCTCATGAGCATCTGCTCCGGCTCCACCTTGCCCGGGCAGCTCTCTCCCCTTTCTCCCCTGGTGATGCAGCTCCCGCAGCACCGGCAGGTGTCGTGCGCGTGCCACGAGGTGGCCCTCTCCCTGGGCTCCTGGAGGGTGACCAGCTTTTTGTAGGCCACGGCCTGCAGCACTATGGCCTCAGCGGACATCCAGGACCCCTTCGCGTGCTGGCTGAACTCCCAGGAGTGGCACTTCCGGCACGTCATGTTGCAGCCGGACTGGTATATGGAGAGGTAGTTCTCGGGCCTGGAGAGGTGGATGGAGGTGATGAGCCGCTCCAGCCTTCCGTCCCTCTTCCTGAGCGTCACTTGGCACGCGGGCAGGGACCGGCCCTCACGCTCCACGGAGCAGGCCCCCTGGGCATATTCCTGAGCGATGAGGTTGCAGTCTACGTCGGGCATATCCTAACAGCTCCTTTTGGGTATGTATCTCTTGAGCGGGCACGCGTCCCGGGATTCGCAGGAGACGCAGTCCCTGGGATGGGTCTTGCAGCCCTTGGCCCGCGCGTGGGACGCGGCCAGCCGCGCGCCCGAGGAGCGGTAGGCCTCTTCGATCTCCGCGGCCACCTCCCCCGTGTTTCCGGGTATGTTTGTGACGCCGGAGATGGAGACGTTTTCAAGGCCCGCGGCGCGCGCCATCTCAACGCACTCGTTCATCAATTCCCTGGAAGCGCCCGGGCACTCGTCCAGGACCCAGTTGGGCCTGAACGCGAGGAAGGCCACGGGGAGGCCCTTGTCCAGGGACGCGATGAACCGGCATATGGGCTCGATGTCGTCCTCGTTCATCCCGGGTATGGCCACAATGCGGAACTCCCAGAGCTTCTCGGGAGCGCTCTTTGCTACGATCCCCGCATTCCGGAGCACCGGCTCCACCCGCGCGCCGGTGAGCGCGCTCATGGTCTCCTCGGAGATGGCCTTTATGTCGAAGGTGATGGAGGTGGTGAACCCGAGAACCCTCGCGAGGGAATCCTCGGTGAGGTAGCCGTTGGTGTCGAAGTTGACCCTGGTGCCGGGGTCTATCCTCCTCGCCTCGCGGACAACCGTCTCTATGTAGGGCAGGTGGATGGTGGGCTCGCCCCCTGAGAAGAAGATCCTGTCCGCGGCCATGAGCCTGCCCATCTTGGACCCGATGTTGGCCACGGATTCCTGAGCCAGGACTGCCGGGTCCATGAATCCGTCGATCACGGCCCGGTTGTCCGGGAACTGGGAGATGGTCCAGTTCTGGCACCCCAGGCACTTGAAGTTGCAGCCAGCCGTGAACACGGTGTAGCTCTCGGGTGGCGCGGGGTGAAGGGTCCGGGACGCGACCTGGGGCCCGGCCATGCGGCACACCCCGAGCTCTCCGGCCAGGCGGTCGGCCCCGCACCTGTGCTCGCACAGGACACACTCTTTGAGGTCGTTTTCCGGATACAGGGCGAAAAACCTCGGGACATTAGAAGACCACTAAGATAGCTATTTTATATTAATAGCACATGTGCGCGTCTTATTCCCGAGATTATGTGGCGCGCCCTTCGTTCAATGTGGGATTGGAGCCCGGGGAAAGCCGCGGCCGGATTGACACGCGCTAGGTTTTCACATATCGTTATTTTTCCCAATGAGGCTACCCGGCCGGACCAAAACCAGGAGATGAGGAGGTCCCGAAATGAAGATCGTCTGCCTTTTCGGAAGCCCGAGGGTCAAGGGCAACAGCGCAATAGTGGCCAAGAGGTTCATCGAGGCCGCGGAGAAGAAGGGCGCGGAGGTCCGCTCCTTTGTGCTCAACAAGCTGAAGTACCGCGGGTGCCAGGGCTGCTACACCTGCAAGACCAAGCTGGACAGGTGCGTCCTAAAGGACGACCTGGAGGAGGTTTTGGACGCGGTGAGGGACGCGCACGCGCTGGTCATGGCCTCGGGGATCTACTACGGCGAGGTGACCTCCCAGCTCAAGGGGTTCATAGACCGCACCTTCTCGTACCTCAAGCCCGACTACGCGACCAACCCCGAGCCCTGCCGCCTAGAGCCGGGCAAGAAGCTGGTCATGGTCCTCACCCAGGCCAACCCGGACGAGACCGCGTTTGCCGACGTGTTCCCCAGGTACGACTACTTCTTCAAGTGGTACGGGTTCGAGGGTAGCCATCTCATCCGGGCCTGCGGCGTGCGGGACAAGGGAGAGGTAGAAGCGTGCGAGGACGTGATGAGGCTGGCTGAGGAGACCGCTGAGAAGCTCGTGGCCCAGGCATAGGGCTATATTTTTTCTCAGCGGACGCGCGCGGGCCGCGGCCCTTGCCCGCGTTCCTATGCCGTTTAATCCCACCCCATAAAGATACAATCTCGTAGCTCAACATTTCTATTCATACAAAAATGTAGGTTTCTGCATGGGTTCCTCCCGGGGCCGAATCCCGGCTCCTGTCGGCTATCTATTTGAATTAACACAATTTTGTAAAAACAGGGCCACTATGGCACGCGGGTTGCTCTAGTGCGATCGAATCAACCGGTTGCAAGGCCGGGGTGAGGCTTGGGTCAACAGCTTACCCGCGTTACGGACTTTGGAGAGGGGCATTAAGGCCCTTCAATAGATAATAGGGAACCAACCGTAATCCACGGTGTTTTAAGTAGGCGTAATCATGATCGCGGACTGGACATACCGGAGATCATCAGGGCCGAAGGGGGAATTTCATCCTGATACAGCCCTAAATATGGAGTTCAAGCAAGAGAATTTTGTGCTATCATAGCTCATTCAAAAGGAGGTTCGTATGGGTCCCAAGACAAAAAAAGACATTGTGAAGATCGTCAAGGAGCGAAACGTAAGCTTCATCCAGTTCTGGTTCACCGACATTCTGGGGTTCCTCAAGAGCTTCGCTATCACCCCCAAGGAGCTGGAGCTGGCGCTGAGCGAGGGCATGGGGTTCGACGGCTCCTCGATTGAGGGGTTCGCGCGGATCGAGGAGTCGGACATGGTGGCCAAGCCCGACCCCAACACCTTCGAGTTCCTCCCCTGGAGCCCCACGGACCGGCCGGTGGCCAGGATGTTCTGCGACATCCTCCAGCCGGACGGTACCCCCTATGAGGGGGACCCCAGGTACGTTCTGAAGAGGCTCCTGCAGAAGGCCGCGGACAAGGGCTACACCTACTATATCGGGCCGGAGCTGGAGTACTTCTACTTCAAGAACGACGAGGGGGTGGAGATCCTGGACAAGGGCGGCTACTTCGACACCGTGCCCCTCGACCTGGCCAGCGACCTGAGAAGGGAGACCGTGTTTGCCTTGGAGGACCTCGGGGTGCAGGTGGAATACAGCCACCACGAGGTCGCGCCCAGCCAGCACGAGATAGACATGCGCTACGACGAGGGGCTCGCAATGGCCGACAAGTGCATGACCTTCAGGGTCACGGTCAAGCAGATAGCGAGGATGAACGGGGTCTACGCGACCTTCATGCCCAAGCCCATCTTCGGGGAGAACGGCTCGGGCATGCACACCCACCAGTCCCTGTTCAGGGGTGACAAGAACGCGTTCTTCGACCCGGGCGACAAGTACCACCTCTCCGGGGAGGCGAAGTCCTACATCGCGGGGATAATGAGGCACGCGCGGGAGATGGCCGTGGTCACCAACCAGTGGGTCAACTCCTACAAGAGGCTGGTTCCGGGCTACGAGGCGCCGGTCTACATCTCCTGGGCGCGGCGCAACCGGTCCGCGATGATCCGGGTGCCCATGTACAAGCCCGGCAAGGAGGAGGCCACCCGCATCGAGTTCCGGTCCCCGGACCCCACGTGCAACCCCTACCTCGCGTTCGCGGTAATGCTAGCAGCAGGGCTCAAGGGGATCAAGGAGGGCTACGAGCTCCCCGACCCGGTGGAGGAGGACATCTACGAGATGGACCTCGCCGCGAGGGAGAAGGCCGGGATAACCTCCCTGCCTGGGTCTCTCATCGAGGCCATCCATCAGCTGGAGAAGAGCGAGCTGGTGAGGGAGGCCCTTGGGGACCACATCTACTTCAAGCTCATTGAGAACAAGCACATCGAGTGGGACCGGTTCAGGACCCACGTGTCCAAGTTCGAAATAGACAACTACCTGCCGGTCCTTTAGTAGCAACGCGATATCGAAGCGATTCAAGGGGCGCTGCCCGAGAGGGCGCGCCCCTTTCATTTATCCCCCAAGAGCGAAGTAACAGAGCCCTTTTTGTCCCGCGCCAACGGGGCCTTTGGTTGCACCTTGCTGGTAAGAGCCCGGGCGGTGTATTCTGAAAGGAGGATGAGTCTTTTCGGGGCCATGCTTTCAAAGGGGGTGGGGTATGACCGTAAGGGTGCTCATCGAAAGGGAGATCCTTCCGGGCAAGGAAGGGATGATGGTGGAGCTCCTCTACAGGCTGAGGCGCAGGGCCATGAAGCAGGACGGCTACATCTCGGGGCAGACCCTTTACGCGGTGGACAACCCGAGGAGGGTCCTGGTCATCAGCACCTGGAGGTCCGTCGAGGACTGGAACGGCTGGGCCGAAGACCCGGTCCGCACCGAGATTGAGGAGAAGGTGAATTCTATCCTGATCGCTCCCGCAAGCTACCGCGTCTATTCCTACATGTAACCGCCCGGGACATCCTAGCAGGAAAACCAAAGAGCAGCGCAAAAGGGCCCCTGGCCCAGAGCACACCGGTTTGGCCTCTCTTGGCCCGGACTTAAGACCGAAAGGGCCACACAGAGCCTTGTCATCTCAGGCCTTTTAAGGTAGGGTGAGGGAGCGTTGTCCGCCTCCTGGAGGCAGCGGCATGGCACCTTGTCCACCCCCTACTCGCGCGGGTGCGCGGCCCGGGGAGAAAGGAGCTTTGACCCGCGAGATGAGTGACGAGGCGAACGATACGTTTGAACTTGACGAGGAAGAAGAGACCCAGGAGGACCAGCGGACCCCCAAAGACCGCGGCTCCCTGGCCGGCAAGCTCCTCATTGCCCTCCTTTTGATCCTGATCTTTACCCAGGGCATCCTGACCTGGAAGGTCATGACCATGAGCTCCGAGCAGGTGGTGGTGAGGAGCGGCCCCGCGCCTGTGCAGCAGGAGTCCGGGGAGTACGAGTCCCTGAGGAAGGACCTTCTCACCCTGAAGAAGCAGAAGGAGGAGTTGGAGTCCGTTCTCCCGGGCCTCAAGTACGAGGTCTCCGTCCTCATAGAGCAGGCGGAGAACCTCAAGTCCACGGTAAAGAGACTGCAAAAGGTCAAGACCCGCAAGGCCCCCGCGAAGAAAAAGGACCAAAAGCCCGAAAAGAAGGCCCAGCCGGTGGTCGCGCCGGTAAAAAAGGCCGTAGCGAAAGAGAAGCCCGCGCCCGAGAAAGAATCAAAGAAGGTCGCGGCCCTGAAGAAGTACTGGACCCTTCACATCTGGTCCTTCAAGAGCCTGGACAACGCGAAGGATAAGGTGCGCGAGACCAAGAAAAAGGGAGCGCCCGCGTACTACAGGCTTATGGAGGTCCCGGGCAAGGGCAAGTGGTTCAGGGTCTTCATCGGGAAGTATAAGACCCGGGAAGAGGCCGAGAAGGCCGGGGTCTCGCTCAAGGCCCGGGGGATCGTGGAATACTCCAAACCCACTGAGCTCGACTAGCGTCAGGGGACG
>JARFUL010000321.1 GCA_029289015.1 Syntrophobacteria bacterium
GTTCAGCCACGTGCGCTGCCTTGAGTGCGGCTTCTTCTTCGTGAACCCGATCCTCAAGGACGAATACGTAAAAGGCTACTACAAGGAAAAGAGGACCTGGTACGGGGTCCTGAGAAACGAGCTGCAGAAGGAGCTGGACAGGCTCAAGTTCAACTACGGCCTCGACCTTCTCGCCCATCTGGGGCTAAAGGAACCGGTGAGGCTCCTGGATGTGGGCTCCGGCCTGGGGCTGTTTTTGGAGGTGGCCAGGGAGCGGTCCTTCGAGGTCACCGCGGTGGAGATAGACGAAGACTTCGCGGCTGAGCTGAGGGCAAGGGGATTTCCCGTAATAGACCGGCCGCTGAGAAGAAAGGAGCCCGGTCTCGTCCCCTTCAACTGCATCACCATGTGGGAGCTGCTGGAGCACCTGAGCGACCCCCAGGAGACCCTGACCACCGCGCACAACCTCCTCGAGAGCGGCGGCTTTCTCTACGTGGTGGTCCCCAACCTTCTCAGCCTCTCCAACCGCATGCTCAAGGAGAAGTCCATCCTCTTCGCGGGCCATTCCCACATCAACCTCTACACCATGGAGAGCCTGGAAAGGCTCCTCGCGCAGGCCGGGTTCGAGCCCGTGGACTGGGAGACCATGTACACAGAGATAGGGCTGATAAACAACTACCTGAACTTCCAGGACCCCTACCTCGGCGAGGGGGAGGAGGTGCTCGACTTCCTCACCCCCGAGTACATCCACAGGAGGCTCCTGGGGTCCCGGCTGGCCTGCGTGGCCAAAAAACCCTGAGCATGGAAAAATAGGGGCTTTAGGTCTTTAAGACCCGGAGGGATACTTGAGGGAGACCTTCCCCTGGGGCCCGACAACCACAAGGGTGAGCGCACCTTTCTGGGGGCCCGGGAACCGGACCATGTAGACCTTCCTCCATGAGCTGATATGGGGGAAGAAGACCCTCATGGCCTCGTTCACCTTTTTGATGCGGCGCACCTCCAGGGGCTTGTGCCTCCGGCCGTCCGGGGTCACGAGGTAGAGCTTGAAGGAGGAGCGGGGGTCATCCAGGCTGTTCTCGGTCTCAAGGGAGGTAAAGGCCGAAAGCACGAACTCATTGCTCTCTCGGGCCTCGCGGGCAAGCCTTCCAGCGAGCTCACTCTTCTCCTCGTCGCTGAGCTGGTAGATCCTGGCGAAGGTCTCCACGTAGCGGGAGGTGAACCCGGGGCTTTTCAGGGTGGCCTGGATGAAGATCACCGTATCGAGGCGGTCGTAGATCTTTCCCCCGCTGGTCCATCGGTTATATGCCGTGCGGTAGGCCTTGTCATTCAGGGGGCCTCTGTAGAAGGCATACTGCAGGGACTGGCAGCCCGCAACCGCCAGCGCGGCCAAAAAGAGAATTGTCACCATTCTAAGCGCGGCCCTCATCCGCCCTCCCCCCCGAAGACCCTGGCGAATATCGCGTCCACGTGCTTCAGATGGTACCCAAGGTCAAAGATGCGCTCCACCCGTTCCGTGCCCAGGAACTCCGTCACCTTCTCGTCGTGCATGAGCCTCTCCTTGAACGACGGCCCGCGCTCCCTTGCCGCGAGCGCGTGGGCCTGCACTATCCCGTAGGCCTCGTCCCTGGAGAGCCCCTCCCCCATCAGCGCCATGAGCACCTGCTGGGAGAAGATGAGCCCGCGGGTGATCTCCAGGTTCTCCCTCATCTTTTCGGGAAGAACCACCAGCCCTTCCAGCACCCGTGTCAGCCTTACCAGCATGAAGTCCAGGAGCCCCGTGGACCCCGGCCCGATTATCCGCTCCACGGAGGAGTGGCTGATGTCCCTCTCGTGCCACAGGGCCACGTTCTCCATCGCGGCCAGGCAGTTGGCCCGCACCACCCTGGCCAGGCCGGAGACGTTTTCAGTGAGGATGGGGTTCTTCTTGTGGGGCATTGCAGAGGACCCTTTCTGGCCCTTGCCGAAGGGCTCCTCCACCTCCGCGACCTCGGTGCGCATGAGGTGGCGTATCTCGGTGGCTATCTTCTCCACCGAGGACGCGATTATCGCGAGGCAGGTGAAGAACTCCGCATGCCTGTCCCTCTGCACTATCTGGGTGGAGGCCGGCGCGGGCCTGAGCCCCAGGCTGTGGAGCGCGCTCCTCTCCACCTCGGGGCTTATGTTGGCAAAGGTGCCCACCGCGCCGGATATCTTACCCACCGCCACGGTCTCCCTGGCCCTTTTCAGCCTTTCTAGGTTGCGGCGCATCTCGTCGTAGAAGACCGCGAGCTTCAGCCCGAAAGTTATGGGCTCCGCGTGGATCCCGTGGGACCGGCCTATCATCACCGTCTCTTTATGCTCCAGGGCCCTCTCTTTGATCACGGCCATGAGGCTCTCTATGTCCTCCTCCAGGATACGGGCCGCGTCGGTCAAAAGAAGCGCGAAGGAGGTGTCCAGGATGTCCGAGGAGGTGAGCCCGTAGTGGAGATACGCGGCCTCCTCGCCCAGGTGCTCGGCCACACAGGTGAGGAACGCGATCACGTCGTGACGGGTCTCCTCCTCGATCTCCTCGATACGGGCCACGTCGAACCGGGCTTTCTCCCTGATCTTCTTTGCGGCCCACTCGGGGATTATCCCCTCCCGGGCCAGGGCCTCGGCCACCGCGACCTCCACCTCAAGCCACTTGGCAAACTTCGCGTCCGGGGACCAGAGCTCCGCCATGACCTTTCTGGTGTAGCGGGGAATCACTAAAAACTCCTCTTATCAAAAGAACGAGAGCCGAAATGAAGGGGCACGACCCCTTTTGTATAGCAGAATATTAGCGGTTTATAAAGTCTCGAGATAATCCAGGCTAGCCTCTGGGCTTAAACACTGGCACCGGCTCGGACTTGTGCCGGCCCGCGTTGATGAGCTCCCTTATCCTGGCCGAGACCCCCGGGGCCAGGGAATCTTCGCGGCCGGACAGGAACTCCTCTATCTCGGCGTAGGTGACCCCCATCTCGCCCTCGTCCGTCTGCCCGGGCCAGAGCCCCGCGCTCGGGGGCACGTCTATTATCTCCCTGGGAATCCCCAGTTCCTCGGCCAGCTCCTGCACCTGGGACTTGAAGAGCGCGGCCAGGGGCAGGAGGTCCACCCCGCCGTCCCCGTACTGGGTGAAGTAGGGGGGGTCCAGCTCCGACCGGTTGCCCGTGCCCAGGACCAGGCAGCTCTGTTTCGCGGCCATGTGGTAGAGAGCAACCATCCTCAGCCTCGGCTTGATGTTGGCCCAGGCCATCTGTGTGGACTCGGGCAGGATCTCCCTGAGCAGGTCGTAGACCGGGGAGAGGTCTAGGCTCCGGTGGACCAGGCCGAGATGATCCACCACCCTCTGGGCCCGCTCGAGGTCCCCGGCCTGGCTTTGGCAGGGAAGGATAAGCCCCAAAACCGCGTCGCCGAGCCCTCTCTGGGCCAGGGCCGCGGCCACCGCGGAGTCGACCCCTCCCGAGATGCCCACCACCACGCCCTTCATGCCGACCCCTTCCACCTGCGCCTTTATCCAGCGCGGTATCTCACGGGCCAGTTCACACGCGTCCATTGGGAAAAACGCCTTTCGCCTATCAGTGGATGACCCGGCCCAGCCTGTCCAGCCTGAGGTGGCCCATATACTTGAGCCTCTCGGGAATATCCCAGGGCCAGGCCACCAGGGAAAAGATGGAGCGACCCTCCCACGACCAGTATATAACAAACGCCTTTCCCCGCAACAGGTCGAGGGGCACGAAACCCCAGAAGCGGCTGTCGTGGCTGTTGTCCCTGTTGTCGCCCATGACGAAGAGGCGGCCCTTGGGCACCGTCTTGGGGCCGAAGTTGTCCCTGGGGCTGGTGCCCGGCGGCATGACGTAGCTCTGCAGGTGCACCGCGTAGGGCTCATCTATGGGCCGGCCGTTGATATAGACCGTTTTGTTCTTGACGACCACGGTGTCGCCGGGGACCCCCACCACCCGCTTTATGTAGTCCTTGCTCGTATCCGGAGGATACCTGAACACTATGATCTCCCCCAGCTTGGGCTCCCCCATCTCGATGATGGTGCTGTTGAAGAATTTTATCCCGTAGGAGAACTTGGTCACCAGGATGTAGTCGCCCACGAGCAGGGTGGGCTCCATGGAGCCCGTGGGAATCTTGAAGGCCTGGATTACGAAGGTGCGGATGATGAGCGCAAGGATGAGCGCTATTATGATGGCCTCGGAGTACTCCCTGAACGCGGACTTCCTCGGGACCTCCTCCTCGGCCGCGTCCTCGCCGGCTTCCACCCCGATAACCCCTTCTTGTGTCAGCTCTTCCTTTTTCACGCTGGCAAATATAGAACCTATTCCAGAGGATTAAAAGGAAAAAAACGGCTCTTTTCCATGGTGCGCACCACGCGGTCGCGTGGACCTACGGGTCCAGAAACAGGTGCGCCAGGACCTTCGCGTCCCTCACGAGGTTGCTGAGAAGGCAGTACTCGTCCGGCTGGTGCGCGGTGCCCTCCTGGGTGGCCCAGACCGCGCACTCAAGACCCCTTTTCCTTAAAACCGCGGCCACGGTGCCGCCGCCAATGCCCATGGGCCGGGCCTCAATGCCCGCGGCCCTCCCCGCGGCCCTTTTCAGCGCTTTTACCACCTTGGCGTCCGGGCTGGTGGGGGGCGCGGCCCTCTGGGCCAGCACCCTTTCCACCGCGACCTCCACTCCGGCTTCCTCTGCAACGTCCAGGGCCACCCCCCTGGCCGCGGCCAGCACCTCCTCCGGGTCGAGGCCCGGGAGCAGGCGGCAGTCCATGTGAAAGACGTCCCTTCCGGGGATGGTGTTGATGTTCTCGACATTGGCCTCCATCTTGGTGGGCTCCAGGGTCGAGCGGGGCGGGGAGAAGAGCTCGTCTGCCCGGGGGAACCTCTCCCTGAGGTCCGAGAGCCCGAGGATCATCCGGGCCGCGGCCACAAGGGAGTTGTTGCCCCTGTGGGGCGCACTCGCGTGGCACTGCTTGCCAGTCACGGTCACCTTCAGCCACAGGATGGATTTTTCCGCGACCTCGATGCCCGTGCCGTCGGCCTTGCCGTAGTCCGGGATCACGATGAGGTGGGAGGGGTCGAAGAGGTCGGGCCTCGCGTCCACCACGTGGGCCAGCCCCCTCTGGGAGCCGGTCTCCTCGTCGGAGACAAAGAGGAGCCTCACCTCCCCCTTGGGGCTCAACCCCGCGTCGATTATGGCTTTGAGCGCGAAGAGGGAGGTCACTATCCCCTGGTGGTTGTCCTCTGTCCCCCGGCCGTAGAGCCTGTCCCCTTCCCTCCTCAGGGTGAAGGGGTCGGAGCTCCACAGGGACGCGTCCCCAGCAGGCACGACATCCAGGTGGGAGATGGCCCACACCACCGGGCTCCGGGACCTTCCGGGGAGCCTTACCATAAAATTGGGCCTGTGGCCCGCGACCACCCGGTCGTCGGGCGCGTTGATCCAGAGGATATCCTTGAACCCCAGGGACGACGCGAACCCGGAGACCAGCGCGGCCTTGTCCATCTCGCCCGCGCCGCGGTTGTCCGGGCCTACGGCAACGGTCGCGACCAGCTCTCCCATGAACTCCACCATGTCATCCTCCTGGCCGTCTATGATGGAAAAGACCTTTTCCAGCTCCACCTCTTCCCTCCTTTAACCGGTTATTTTTTCTCCTGGATTCCCGCTTGCGCGGGAATGACAAAAGAGAAAAGGCTTTTTGGATTGCCCTGATATCAAGTTACAGGGGAAGATCAATTTAAAATCCCCAGGTAACGCAGGGGTCAGGGGGCAAAGCCCCCTCGGCTACATTTCCGCTTTTTAGTTACCTCATCTGCGTCCGATGTGAGCCCCCCAAGTAAGTCGCGGACTTGAGATGGGCCACTGGCCCCCGGATCATCCGGTTAGAAGAGCCCCATCTGCTTCGGCCTCCTGGGCCTTCTCTTTTTGGTTTTGTCTTCTGAAATCTCGAGCCCCGCGTCTCTGATGAACCTGGAAGGCCCGCGGGCTAGCCTCTCGCCGAACACGGACCGGTCTCTGGAAAAAGTAAGGTAGAGCCTCTCCTTGGC
>JARFUL010000322.1 GCA_029289015.1 Syntrophobacteria bacterium
CGTCCCCCGGAGATAGGCCTGGCCGCGCCTGAGGAGCCCCAGGGTCAGGTCCACCCCCACGACGTTCCGGTCCAGGGCTCTCGCGGCAAAGAGCGCGTCCAGGCCCGCGCCGCACCCCAGGTCGAGCACCGGGCCGCGGCCCGTCGGGCCTTTTTCGGGGTGGGGGAAGCCGCAGCCCGCGAAGAGGCTCAAAAGCTCCTCATCAAGGGAGTCGAGGAAGGTCTCCGGATATCCCAGCCTAAGCGCCAGTGTCCGGCCCGAGTCCACGCGGAGACCCCGCGGGCTGGTGGTCCCCCGGGCCGCGACCTCCTCGTAGATCTCCCTTACCCCCGCTTTTATCCGCTTCTCGTCCAACTGGTCCTTCTTTAAGCCTGTCCTTCGCAATGAGGCATATCACGCGCTTCTCCAAACCGGATTTTCCAAGTTACACCCATAGGAGCGTGTAATCCACCCTTTTCGGGCCCGATCTTTGAGTATGGGGCGCCTGGGATTTTGATATGATAAGACGCGCGGTTTCATTCCTCCTAAAGACTTTGACATAACCACAGTAGTTTGGTAGGCTATCATTGATGTTCGACGGTAATGATCCGAAGATGAGAAGACTGACATGAAGATTTCCACGCGCGGGAGATACGGCACAAGGCTCATGGTTGAGCTGGCCAGAGAAGGCAGCGACAATCCCGTCCCTCTGAGCAAGATAGGCAAGAGGCAGGAGATCAGCGTCAAGTACCTCGAGCAGTTGATCATACCCCTTAAAAGGGCCGGCCTGATAAAGTCCGTGCGCGGGGCCAGGGGGGGCTACATCCTCAGCATGTCCCCGTCCGAGATAAGCATGGCCCGGATCCTGGAAGTTCTGGAGAACGGACTTTTCTTTGTCAGGTGCGTCGAACTGCCCGAGGAGTGCGACCGCTCACCCACCTGCATCACGAGGAACCTGTGGACGTTCCTGCAGGACGCGTTCTACCAGCGCCTCGATTCCCTGACCCTGGCGGATGTGGTTAACGGCATAAAAGAGGTATAGCTGGGGTAGGGCCGAAACTTCCGATCATGACAGGGCCGGGGCAGGTCCTTTTGGGCTGCTCCGGCCTTTGCTTATTCTTCGATGGGGCCCAGGTATCTCTCCCTCTCCGAGAATATGCAGCCGCAGTAGTTCTGCCTGTAGAGCCCGGTCGCGCGGTACTTCTCAATCCCCTCCTTCCAGAGCTCCCTGAAGTCCCGGTATAAAAACTCCACCCCGTGCTTTCGGGCCGCTTCCCGGGCCAGCTCGGCCACCAGGTCGTGTTTCTGGTGCTTGGAGTACAAAAGCGTGGTGGTGAACGCGTCCATGCCGCTCTTCTTCGCCAGCCTTGCCGCGGCCCCAAGCCTTCTCTCGTAGCAGAAGATGCACCTCTGGCTCTCCCTGAAGACCACCTCCCGCAAGAACCCCTCCAGGTCGTAGTCCTCCCTCACTATGAGCTTGAACCCGTTCAGCTCGGCCAGCGACCTGGCCGCGTCCAGCCTCTTCTGGTGTTCCGTGTAGGGATGGATGTTGGGGTTGTAGAAGAGGCCGAAGACCTCGAACCCCTCGCTTAGGAGCGCGTCGAGGGGCGCGGGGGTGCAGGGCCCGCAGCAGGTGTGCAGGAGCAGTTTCACGGCAGGTCTCCCAG
Organism: Syntrophobacteria bacterium; assembly: GCA_029289015.1. Taxonomy (GTDB): domain Bacteria; phylum Desulfobacterota; class Syntrophobacteria; order JARFUL01; family JARFUL01; genus JARFUL01. The sequence goes on from JARFUL010000322.1 coordinate 1,647, forward strand.
GGGCAGGGGAAGAAGGGACCTGTGGAGCTCGAAGGCTTTTTTCATGAGGGATTCAAGGTTCACCACGTCCTCGCGGTTGTAGGCCACCAGCTTGGCCAGCGCGGCCTCGTCGCCTGCGAGGTGCCTGTGCCAGAGCCTCACCGCGTCAAACCCGTCCATGCCCCTGACATCACTGGGCCTTGCGATGCCGAGGCACTCCTCCACCGCCTTGAGCCCCCCGCTCAGCCCCAGGCCCGCCATGATGAACCTGAGGTCGAGGTGCGCGTATTGAAAGGGGTCGAAGCCCGGAAAGGACCGGGCCAGTATGGGCAGGTCGAAGAGCGACCCGTTGAAGGTGACGATGAGCTTGCCGCCAACGAGCGCGTCCTGGAACCTCTCTATTCCGCGGCCGTTTATAAACGGCTCGTACCTGGTGCCGTCGAAGACCCCCACCACCGTGACCTCGGTGGGGCCGCCTATGATCCCGTTGGTCTCTATGTCGAGGTAGCGCGCGAGGTGGGAGTAGTCGCCGAACAGGCGCCATCTCTCCTTTGTGGGGAGCCTCTTTTGAAAGTAGAGCGGGGTCTTGGAATTCTCCCTGGAGAGGGCCAGCGCGCCGAGGATCAGGCTCCTGCGCGCGGGGCTCTTCACCAGGAGGTCAATCTCCTCCTCGAGAAGGTCCCAGGTGGTGACCCCGAGGCGCCACCACTTCTCTTCGGTCTTCCTCCCCACGGTGGGGATATGCATGAAAGTGGACTGGATCATCCTTTTGAACTTTTAACATGTTCGGCGCGCGAGAACAACGTGGAAAATGGCCCGGGAGGGGCCGGCGCACCTTTTAGGGTCTCGCGGGAACGCGGGCCTGGAGCGAGGTTCTGGGGAAGGGACCCCGCGGGCCGAGCGCGCCTAGACCAAGGAGCCGCGTCAGGTGTCCAGTTTCCCCTTGGAAGAGGGCACCCTTTCCCCCAGCCGGGGGTCGAGGGAGACCGCGCGGCGAAGCGCGCGCGCCCAGGCCTTGAAGAGAGCCTCCAAAATATGGTGGTTGTTCACTCCGTAGAGGAGGTTGAGGTGCAGGTTCAGGCCGCCGTGCACACTGAAGGCCTGGAAGAACTCTCTGGCCAGCTCCGCCTCGAAACCGCCCACCTTCTCCACGGTGAACTTCACGTTGAAGACCAGGTAGGGCCTCCCCGAGAGGTCCACCACCGCCTGGGCCAGCGTCTCGTCCATGGGCACGGTTGCCTCGCCGAACCTGGTGATGCCCCTCCTTTCGCCCAGGGCCTCCCGGAAGGCCTGGCCCAGACATATGCCCACGTCCTCCACCGTGTGGTGGTTGTCCACCTCCACGTCGCCCTTCGCGGCTATTTGGAGGTCGAACTGGCCGTGCGCGGCAAAGAGAGTAAGCATGTGGTCCAGGAAGGGGACCTGGGTGGAGACGTCGCTCTTTCCCTCGCCGTCGAGGCTGAGGGAGAGGCTCATGTCGATCTCCTTGGTCTTCCTTTGAACTTGCGCGGTGCGGCTCATGCTTGCTCCTTTGTCCTGGTCATTCCGCGGGGCTTAAAGGCAACCCCCCTCGTGCGTGCGGCTGCTTCAAGGGGCCGGGCCTCTTCAGGGGTTTTTCACGATAAAGGGCTTGTAACCCCTCTCAACGAGCTTCTCCTTGGTCTTTAGGGCCCCCTCCTTGGAATGGGTCGGCCCCACCCGAATCCGGTACATCTCGCCGTATCGGGGATGGGTCCACGCGTTGACAAAGTTCTTGAACCCCTCCTTCGCGAGCTTGCCGGAGAGGTTGGTCGCGGACTCCTTGTTCCTCAAGGCCACCACCTGCACCACCCATACGTCTTTGGACACAGCCCCGGGCTCAACCCTGGGCTCGGGCCTCTTCACGGCCCTGGGTTTTGC
>JARFUL010000323.1 GCA_029289015.1 Syntrophobacteria bacterium
GTCCGAAGCGGGAGCCAACTCCGTGGGGCTCAATATCCAGCTCCCATACGAGCAGAGGCCCAACCCTTATGCAAACATACAGATAGACTTCCGTTACTTCTTCATCCGCAAGGTGATGTTCGTGAAGTACGCGGTGGCCTACGTGGTCTGCCCGGGCGGGTTCGGCACCCTGGACGAGCTCTTCGAGGCCATAACCCTGATCCAGACGGACAAGATCCGCCCCTTCCCCGTTATCCTCCTAGACAGCACCTACTGGGGCGGGCTCATCGAATGGATAGAGGGAAAGCTCTTGAAAGCGGGGAAGATCGACGACGACGACCTGTGCCTCTTCGAGGTGATGGACGACCCCGAGGAGGTGGTGGAGAGGCTCAAAAAGCTGATTGTTCTCTAGCCGGAAAGAGTGACGCGGCACCATCCGGGGGCCCGTGGCCACCGGCGACCGCGCGGCTCTACACCTTTCAGGCACTGGGGACCAGAGAGCTCCTACTGGGGCTGGCCCTTCTCCCTGGGCGCGTCCTGGCCCCTCTCTTTTGGTTTGGGCTTTCTCCGGCGCCCCCTTCTGGCCCGGCCCCTGGGCTTCTTGGGCTTCTTCTCGGGAGCCGCCTTTTTGGGCTCCTCCTTCGGGGGTGCCTTCCTGGGCTCCTCCTTCGGGGGTGCCTTCCTGGGCTCCTCCTTCGCCGCGGGGGGAGGCTCCTCCTTCGCCGCGGGGGGAGGCTCCTCCTTTTCGGTCACCTCGATCTTCCTGCGGGTCCAGCTCACCTCGCGGCTCCCCTCCACCAGGACCTCGGCCTTGTGCTCCTCCTCCAGGCGCAAGAGGTCCGCGCGCTTGTTGTTGAGAAGGTAGTTGGCCACCTCCTGGGGGAGCACGGCCCTGATCTTGCCGGCTCTACCCCGGCTCATCAGCAGCCGGACCTCCCTGAGGAAGTCGAGGGCCGCGGCCCTCACCGACATGACCATCCCGGTGGCTGCGCAGGTTGGGCAGTCCACAAAGGAGGTCTGCTGGAGGGTGGGCCTCAGCCTCTGGCGGGAGAGCGTGAGGGTGCCGAACCGGGAGATGGGGCCCGCGAGGGTCTTGGCGCGGTCCTTGCGGAGCTCGGCCTTGAGCGCGCTCATTACCTCCCTGATGTGCTTCTTGTCCCGCATCTCGATGAAGTCTATGACCACCAGGCCCCCCAGGTCCCGGAGCCTAAGCTGCCTGGGGGCCTCCTTCGCGGCCTCCAGGTTGGTGTGGAAGGAGGTCTCCATCAACCCCTTGTCCCTGGTCGCGCCGCCGGAGTTCACGTCTATGGTGACCATGGCCTCGGTCTGCTCGATGACGATCCTGCCGCCGGAGGGCAGGGTGACGTTCTTGTCGTAGATGGCCTTTATCTTCTCCTCGAGGTCATACTTGCCGAAGATGGGCCTCTTTCCCTGGTAGAGCTTCACCCGTGACTTGTAGCGGGGGCTTATGAGGCCCAAAAAGTCCCTGACCCGCTGGTAGATATCCCTGTCGTCCACCAGAATCGCGCCCACGTCCGGGCTGAAGTGGTCCCGCACCGTGCGCATGGCCAGGTCCATCTCCTCGTATATGACCGAGGGCGAGGCCGCACCCTTGGCGTCGGCCTTTATGGACTCCCACATCCTCAAGATATAGCGGAAGTCCCGCTTCATGTCCGTCTTGGTGACGTTTAGCCCCGCTGTGCGGACGATGACCCCTACCCCCTCGGGAGGCTCGAGGGACGCGGCCATCTCCTTGAGCCTCTTTCTCAGCTCCTCGTCCTCGATCTTGCGCGAGACCCCGGAGTGGGGCTTGCCGGGCATGAGCACCAGGTATCTTCCCGGCAGGGAGATAAAGGTGCTTAGGTAGGCCCCCTTGAGGCGGGTCTCCTCCTTCACCACCTGGACCAGGATCTCCTGTCCGGGCTTTAAAAGCTCGGTTATGGGAATCTTCGAGTCCTTGCGCTGCCAGCCCCTGTCCTTTTTGAAGTACTCCGGGTGAATCTCGTCGAGCTGCAAAAACCCGTTCTTGTCGCTCCCTATGTCCACGAAACCGGCCTGGAGCGCGGGCTTGAGGTGGCGGATCACACCCTTGTAGATGTTTCCCTTGGGAGATGCCTGCGCGAGGGATTCGAGGTAGAACTCCTCAAGCACGGAGTCGGCCACAATGGCCACCCGCATCTGCTCCGGGTCCACCCCGTTTATCAGCATTACTTTTTTTGGAGATGCCAAAAATTTTCCTTGCTTCAGTGGTGTCCCCTGGGCCTCCTGGGCTCGGTATTCACCCTCTCCTGGTAGTCCCTGACCTGGTACATGAAGGCCTGGAGCCTGGCCAGGGACCCCGACTCCTCCTGGCCGTCGTAGGCCATGTTGAGGAAGGGCACATTGCCGTTTATCTCCCTGAACCGCTTCATCAGCGCGTTCACGATGGTGCCGGGCATGCAGGTGAAGGGCATCGCATTGATTATACCAGAAGCGCCTTTTAGAAGGAAGTCTCTGGACTTGCCCACTGAAAGAATCGCCTCACCCTCGAAGGAGACGTCGAGGAAACCCCCCGCGTATTCGATGGTCTGGGCTATGGAGGGCTCATGCAGGTTCACCACGAACCCCTCGAAGGGCGCGGCCAGCGCGTGCTCGATCTTGAGCTGGCTCCTCTGGGTGAGCCAGAGCTTGAACGCCTGGCCGTAGTCCCTGTAGCGGCGGGCCCTGCGCGCGGAGATGTAGTTGATGTACATGAGCCACTCGCCTATGGGCGGGAGCCAGGCCTCGCCGCCGAGCCTCTCGATGGTGCGGATCAAATCTTCGTTGGAAAAGACGTTGGACCGGATGTATATCTCGCCCACAACGCCCACCAGCGGCCTCGTGCCCTTTTGCTCGGTGGGTATGGCCCTGAAGTCCCTGACCGCGGCCTCCATGACCGCGGGCACATCCCCCTTGGCCTCCACCGTGGTGCAGACCTCCTCGAGCCAGCGCTGGTAGACCCTGTCGGTCTGGCCCCGGTTTATCTCGTAGGGCCGGGTCTCGAACTTGGCCTTCTCCAGGATGTCTATCGCGACGAGCCCCTCCCAGCTCAGCCTGGTGAATTCGTCGTCCACCGCGACCCCGAGATCGTCCCAGAGCTTCTCGTCCTGGTTGGGGCTGAGAATGGGAACGTCGGGGTAGCCCAGGGAGTCGAGCACCATCCTCTGGTAGCGGTGGTACTGGCCGAACCGGCAGGGCCCTGTGCCTGAGGGCATGAAGAACACGCTCTTTTCGCGGTCGAAGTCGGGCCTATTGACCATCTTGGCCATGTCGCCGGTGGTGAGGGTGAGCGGGTAGCACTCCCTGCCGGAGGAGAGCTTCCTGCCCAGCTCCAGGGTCTCCTGGTCCGAGGGCGGGAGCATCACCGCGTTTATGCCGCAGGCCCGAAACGCCGCGGCCAGACCGTGGCCCCCGTCGGTCATGGGCGGGACGAACACGGTCTCCCTCGTCTCCAGCATGGTCCGTATGCCCTTGGGCTGGGGCTTGGGCTCGATGTCCGCGTGCTTAAGTGAGTCCAAAAAGGCCTCGAGCCTCGTTATCGCGCCCGCGTCCGCGGAGTGCTCGTCTATCTCTATCTCGAGGAACGGCTTGCCCGCGAGAGAATCCCTGAAGAAGTGGGTTATGAAGCTATCGGGGCCGCACGCGAAGTTGGAGATGTAGATCCCGAAGAGCCTCGGGTCCTTCTTGATGTACTCCGCGGCGCCGAGTATCTTCTGCGCGTACTTCCAGTAGAGCTTCTCCGGCTCCTCCAGGTCCTTGGACGCGGTGTCCAGGTCCAAAAAGTCCATGGGCATAGCAAGAACGCCCAGGTCCTTGAGCTTCTTGGGCAGGTTCAGGTTCACCCCGGGGTCGAACGCGTTGTAGGGTCTGCCCACCACGACCATGAGCTTCTCGTCGTGCCCCAGGTTCTCCACTATCTCCTGGCCCCTGGCCTTGAGATGTTCGTAGAACTCCTCTTGCGCCCGCCACGCGAACTCAAAGGCCCTCTTTATCTTGCCCGCGCCCACCCCGAGCTGCCCCTTCACGGTCAAGAGGCCCCTTAGGAGCTCCTTTTTGCCGAACATGAACTCAAGGACCGGCTGGACTATCTCCACCCCGAGGGACTTGAAGTCCAGGGAGGAGTGGATGGTGTAGGCAAAGGTCTTCGTGTAGGGGCAGATGGAGTTGAACTTGAACTTCTCCCCCGCCTTGAACATGTTTATTATGGAGGGGATGAATATCTTCTTGACCCCCTTGTCCAGGAGGTCCTCCACGTGGCCGTTAGACACCTTGAGCGGGAAGCAGACCTCCGCGACCACGGACTCCACCCCCTTGTGGATGAGCCTCTTGTTGGTAGGGTCGCTCACCACCACCTCATAGCCCAGGGCCCTGAAAAAATTGTTGAAGAACGGCATGAGCTCGTTGAAGAAGAGCGCCATGGGGATGCCGATCTGGCCCCTCTTCGCGGGGACTTTCTCCACCTCCGGGAGCACTGTGAAGAGGTGGTCGTAGCGCTCCTTAAAGAGGTCGGGAAGGTGCGCGCCCCTGCCCTTCTCCTTGTCCCGCTCATACTTCTCGCACCTGGAGCCGTAAAAGAGCGGCCTCTTTTCGCCCTCGAGCTTTACCCTCCGGACATCGCACCGGTTGGGGCACTCTTTGCACTCGAAGGTGGTTATCTTGTATTCGACCTCGGAGAGCTCGAAACCCTTGAACCCGGACTCCTTCCAGCTCCTCTCCCGCATGGCCAGAATGGCCGCGCCGATGGCCCCGGTGACGTCGCAGTCCTCGGGAACGGTGATCTTCTTTCCCGTCACCTGCTCGAACCCCGCGACGATCCCCCGGTTGTGCGCGGTCGCGCCCTGGTAGAAGATGTTGTCGCCGACTCTTCTGTCCTCCACCACCTTGTTGAGGTAGTTGTAGACTATGGAGTAGGAGAGCCCCGCGACCAGATCCTCCACCTTCGCGCCGGCCTGCTGGTGGTGCACCAGGTCCGACTCGATGAACACGGTGCACCGCTCGCCCATGCGGGCCGGCGCTTCGGCCTTGAGCGCCAGGTCGCCGAACTCCTCCTCTATGGAGATGCCCAGCTTCTCCGCCTGCTCCTCCAGAAAGGAGCCGGTGCCCGCCGCGCAGACCTTGTTCATCATGAAGTCCACGATCGCGCCGTTCTTGAGGCTGATATACTTGGAGTCCTGGCCGCCGATCTCGAAGATGGTGTCCACGTCCGGGTCTATGGCCGCGGACGCTGTGGCCTGCGCGGTTATCTCGTTGCGAACCAGGTCCGCGCCCACGAAGTCCGCGGTGAGGTAGCGGCCCGACCCGGTGGTGGCCGCGCCCACGATCTTCACCTTGCCCCCCACCTCGGCCCCCGCGCCCCTCAGCCCCTCCTTCACCGCGTCAAGGGGCCTGCCCGCGGTCATGAGGTACTGCTTGGTGAGCACCCGCATCTCGGTGTCTATGACCACCACCTTGGTGGAGATGGAGCCCACGTCTATGCCCAGATAGGCCTCAACCACCCCGTTGGCCTCGGAGACCGTGCCCTCCGCGACCCTCTTGGCCGGCTTGTCCGGCGGGCTGAGCTTGGGCATGGGCTTGGTCTGGGCGCCCTTCTGGGTGGCCAGAAGCTCCTCCAGGGGGCCCAGCCCCGGGAACCGGTATCCATCGGGCGCGCCCTCCTGCATCGTGGTGAGCGCGGCGCCGATCGCGCCCATGGTGAAGAAGTGCTCCGGCACGATGAACTCATCGTCTGCTAGGTCGAGGATCTCCTTGAAGGCCCTGCGCACCCCAAAGTTGGCCGCGACGCCGCCCTGGAAGGAGACCGGGCCCACGATCCTCTTGCCCCGGCCGATGTTGGACTTGAGGTTCCTGGCCACCGCGAAGCAAAGCCCCGCGATGATGTCGTAGTCCGGGGTCGCGGCCTGCTGGAGGTGGATCATGTCGGTCTTCGCGAACACGGTGCACCTGCCCGCGAGCCTGGGAGGGATCTCGGACCTCAGGGCCACCCCACCGAACTCCTCGATACTGAGGCCCAGCCTGTTGGACTGCTGGTCCAGAAAGGAGCCGGTGCCCGCCGCGCAGATGGTGTTCATCGCGAAGTCGTCGATCCTCAGGGAGTCGTCCTCGGGGTTGAGAAGGCTGAGCTTGGAGTCTTCTCCCCCCATCTCGATCACGGTGCGGGTGTTGGGCAGGAAGTGCTCCGTGGCCTTGGTCTGGGCGATAATCTCGTTTATGAACCTGCCCTTCAGGGCCTCGCCTATCCTCTCCCCGCCGGTCCCCGTTATGGAGAAAGACGCTATCTCATCGGGGCTGAACTCACCGAGCATTCTCCGAAGAACACCGATCGCGGTCTCAACGGGCCTGCCCCTCAGCCTGGTGTAGTCCTCGAAGAGTATATTCTTTTCATCATCCAAGAGGACGGTCTTCAGGCTCACAGAGCCCACGTCCATTCCGAGATGAAGCCTCTTATCCATTACTTTTAACCCCTTAAACTCCGGCTCAACCCTGCTCCGGCCCTAACCGCCAGCCGGGCAGTCCTATTTTCCAGCAGAACTTTGAAGAACGTAACTTAATACTTTTTGGCTTCAATATCAAATGCAATTTTTTGTTGCTTTTTGCAACACGAAGCTCAACAGAACATGTGTTGCTATTTTAGACCACTATACTATAAAAACGCCCGTCTTTTTGATCTTGTGTCTTCAGCACACCCCTCTTCTCAAGGTCTTTTAGCACCTCGCGCACCTCTTTTTCCCCCGCGGCCAACGATTCGGCAAGCTCATCCAGGGTGCACGGCCTCCGGGATATGAGCGCGACTACCCTCTTTTCGAGGAACCCGGTGAGTTTCAGGGACCCGTCCCCGCAAAAGCTGCCCACCGGCCGGGCCAAAGGGCCGAGCCCCCGGGCCGCGCTCTCCAGCTCTTCCTGGGTGAGGGGTTTCAACCTGGCCGCGCCGGGCCTGAACGCGGTGTTCACATCCACCGTATCGGGCCGGATGAGCTCTATTTGCCGCGCGAGCCTCTCAAGCTCCCCTGGGGAGTCGTTCACCCCCTTCACCAGCAGCACCTCCAGCCTGATCTCGCCCCCGAAGCCCCTGCGGAACTCGACGAGCCCCTTCACCATGGCCCCGAGGCTCAGGGAGGGGTGGGGGCGGTTGATGAGGTTGAAGGTCTCCGGCACCGCGGTGTCCAGGGAGGGGGCCACCACATGGGCAAGGCCCAGCTCCCGGCGGACCTCGGGGTCGGTGAGCAGCGAAGAGTTGGTGAGCACCGCGACCTTCGCGGGGGAGATGGACCTCAAAAGCTCCAGCACGTCCCCCATCCTGGTGTTGAGGCAGGGCTCGCCGGAACCGGAGAGCGTCACGTAATCGAGCCTTTCGGGCGGGTCCTTGAAGGTCTCGCCCAGCTCATCGGCCAGCTCGTCGAAGGGGACGTACTCCTTCCTCTCTATGGTGAGACTGGTGGTGGGGCCGCACTCGCAGTAGAGGCAGTCGAAGGTGCAGGTCTTATGCACTACCAGGTCCACCCCCAGGGAGTATCCCAGCCTGCGGGAGGGGACGGGTCCGAAGATGTGGTTCATAAAAATACGCCTAGGCTACCCGAAAATTCACCACACCCCCGCAACCGAGCCGGAGGTATGCGGCGAGATTAGAGGGAAGGGTTCCCAAAAGAGCCAAGCCCAATAAAGACCCTTGAGCGAGACATCTTCAAATTTATCCATAATGGGCCCTCATGACAAGTGTAGGGCAGGATTTTGTCCTTGAAATGGGCTCTTTGCGTAGATTATAGTCACTATACCTTATCCTGTTTAAATCTTTTATAAATAAAGGCCGCTAAAAGGCCGCGAGGAAGGAGGGCTGAACCCTTGCGCTCGGATGCAATGAAAAAAGGGATCGAGAGGGCGCCCCACAGGGCGCTCTTCAAGGCCATGGGCTACACGGACGAGGACATCGCAAGGCCGATCATAGGCATTGCCGGCTCCCATAACGAGATCATCCCCGGCCACATCCACCTGGACAAGGTCGTGGACGCGGTGAAGGCCGGAGTCCTGGCCGCGGGGGGCACCCCCATCGTGTTCTCCACCATAGGGGTGTGCGACGGCATCGCGATGGGGCACCTCGGCATGAAGTATTCCCTGGCCTCGAGGGAGGTGATCGCGGACTCGGTGGAGATCATGGCCCAGGCCCACCCCTTTGACGGCCTGGTGTGCGTGCCCAACTGCGACAAGATAATCCCGGGCATGCTCATGGCCCTCCTGAGGCTCAACATACCCGGCCTGGTGGTAAGCGGCGGCCCCATGCTCGCGGGCAGGATAAACGACGAAAAGTGCGACCTCATCACCGTGTTCGAGGGGGTGGGCCAGGTTATGGCCGGGAAGATGTCGGAGGAGGAGCTCGTAGAGCTTGAAGACGTCGCGTGCCCCGGGTGCGGCTCCTGCGCGGGCATGTTCACCGCCAACTCCATGAACTGCCTCACCGAGGCGCTGGGCCTGGCCCTGCCGGGAAACGGGACCATACCCGCGGTGGAAGCCGCGAGGATACGGCTCGCCAGGCAGACCGGCGCGGTTTCGGTAAACCTGGTGAAGGAGGGGGTGAGGCCCAGGGACATCGCGACCCTTGACGCGTTCAAGAACTCCATCGCGGTGGACATGGCGCTGGGGTGCTCCACCAACACGGTGCTCCACGTGCCAGCTATAGCCAAGGACGCGGGCGCTGAGCTTAGCCTCTCGCTCTTCAACGACATCAGCGAGAAGACCCCGCACCTGGTCTCGCTCTCCCCCGGGGGCCCCAACCACCTGGAAGACCTGCATCGTGCGGGGGGAGTCCAGGCGGTGATGAAGGAGCTGGCCGAAAAAGGCCTTGTGAACACCTCGGTGCTCACCTGCACCCTCAAGACCCTCGGGGAGAACCTCGGGCCGGCCCGGGTGAAGGACCGCCGCGTGATCCGGCCCCTTTCCGACCCCCACAGCCTCGAGGGCGGCATAGCCATCCTCTACGGCAGCCTTGCTCCCGACGGCGCGGTGGTGAAGAGGTCTGCGGTGGCAAAGGAGATGCTCGTGAACGAGGGAAGGGCCAGGGTCTTCGACTCCGAGGACGACGCGGCCCAGACCATCATGGGGCGCGGGATAAACCCCGGTGACATAGTGGTGATCCGCTACGAGGGGCCCAAGGGCGGCCCCGGGATGCGGGAGATGCTCTCCCCCACCTCCGCGATCGCGGGCATGGGGCTCGACAAGGACGTCGCGCTCATAACCGACGGCAGGTTCTCCGGCGGCACCAGGGGCGCGGCCATAGGCCACGTGTCCCCCGAGGCCATGGAGTGCGGCCCCGTGGCCCTAGTCGAGGAGGGGGACACCATCCGGATAGACATACCCGGGGGCAGGGTGGACCTTCTCGTTCCGGACGAGGAGCTCGAAAAGCGCAGAAAGGCATGGAAAAAGCCCGAGCCCAAGGTGAAGTCCGGGTACCTGGCCAGGTACGCGAGAATGGTGAGCTCGGGCGCGCTGGGCGCGGTGGTGGAGTAGCCAAAGAGAGCGCTCCTCGCGCAAGGCACGACAGGAGCGCAAGATTTCAGCTATCTTTCCCCGATTATCCTACCGCGGGCTATTTCTCCCCGCGGTTTTTTACGGCAGCCCCGCACGATAAAGGCTCAGGGGCTCTGCGCGGGATGAATCCTCGTTTTGAGCCCACGAGAAGCCCGGATACGTTATCGGGCTAGCCCCCTTTGTCCTCTATGATACTTTCCAGCCTGTTGATGTCCCTGCCCACCTCGGGCTCGGTTCTCTTGAGCCTATCTATGGAATCCACCGCGCTCACCACGGTCGCGTGGGCCCGGTTGAAGGCCTGGCCGATCTCCTTGAGGGATTTTTTGGTGTACTTGCGGCACAGGTACATGGAGAGCTTTCTGGGATAGACCAGGTTCCTCTTTCGGGACTTGGACCGCATCTCCTTGACCGTGACCTCAAACTCCCGGCCCACCGCGGACTGGATGTCCGAGATGTTGAGGGGGGGCTTCTTCCCTGCCACCGACGCGAGCACCTCCTCCGCCAGGCCGAGGGCCACGGGGATACCCAGGAGTGAAGACTGGGCCGCGAGGTTGATGACGCAGGCCTCGAGCAACCGGACGTCGCCCGTGAGATGCTGGGCCAGAAGGTCCACTACATCCTCTTTGAGGTAGAGCCCCTCCTTTTCGGCCTTCTTGCCGATTATCCGCGTCCGGGTGTCGAAGTCCGGGGGCGCTATCTTGACCATCAGTCCCGACCCGAGCCTGGAGCGGAGCCTCTTCAGCGCGGGTATGTCGTTGGGGAGCCTGACCGAGGTGAGAAGAACCCTCTTGCCCTGGCTCAAGAGCGCGTCCAGGGTGTAGATGACCTCCTCCTGAATCTTCATCTTGCCCACCAGGAAGTGCATGTCCTCAAGGAGCAGGACCTCGCACCTGCGGCGGAACTTGTCCTTTACCTTGTCCATGCAGTTGCCCCTGACCCCGGCCACCACCTCTCCGGTGAACTCCTCCGCGGTGAGGTAGCAAACCCGGGTGCCGGGTGAGCGGTCCATTATGTGGTTGCCCACCGCGCATGCGAGGTGGCTCTTGCCCAGGCCCGGCGCGGCCAGGAGGAGCAACAGCGAGTTGGAGGGGAGGCTCCCCAGCGCGAGGGCCTGGGTGGACGCGAACGCGAACCTGTTGGAATCGCCCACCACGAAGTCGTGGAAGGTGAAGTTCCGGTTGAAAACAGGCCCTCTTTCCGGCGGCGGAGCAATGAGGTCCATCTGGAAGAGGTCGTTGTTTTTGACTTTCTTCGAGGACTTTTTGGAGACGTAGACCCGAAGCGTCACCTCGGGCTCCTTGCCCAGAATACCCGAGAAGGCCTCTTTGATATCCTTGAGGTGGTTCTGGCGTATCCAGTTCAGGGAGAACCTGTTGGGACAGCCGAGGATTACCTCGTCGGTGGAGACGGCAAGGGGAACCAGGGGCTCTATCCAGAGCTCCACCTGGTTCGTGGAGATCCGGCCTCTCAGGCTGGCCTTGACATCTTCCCAGACTATCTTTGCGCCCTGGAGCATAACTGGGGTAGACTAACCTGACCTTTAGGGCTGAAAGTTAAAACTACTAAACCACTCAAGTCCTGCCGGCTCTACGCTAGGA
>JARFUL010000324.1 GCA_029289015.1 Syntrophobacteria bacterium
AAAAGATCGGGCTGGGGGTCGAGGAGCGCGGTCTCGTGTTCGAAACCCTGGCCGGGGAGTTCCTCCGGGAGAACTTCGAGGCCATTGGCAAAGCCGCTGATGAGGCCGGGGCCGACCCCTGGGTGCTCATGGTCTTTATCAAGGGAGCGCTGGACCCGTCCATTGCCGCGGCCCGGGAGATGGTCCTCGCGCTCCTGCCCGAAGAGGGCTGGCATGAGTCCTTCTGCTCGATCTGCGGGTCAAGGCCCGCGGTGGGGCTCCACTCCAGGGCAGGGGAGGGGTCGAGGAACGCGCTCTGCAGCTTCTGCGGGCACTACTGGCGCATCACCCGCATAGGGTGCGCGTTCTGCAACACCCAGGACCAGAAGAAGATAAGGTACCTCCACGCTGAAGACGACGACGCGCGCAGGGTCTACATGTGCGACGAGTGCAAGAGCTATCTCAAGGTCTTTGAGGAGGGCGAGCTCCCCGTGTGGCTCAACCTGATCCTCGAAGACCTCGTCACCGCCCACCTGGACGATGCCGCGGAGCGGGAGGGCTACACCAGGCCCGCGCCCCGCTTCCTGGGCATTTGACCGCGCCCTTATCATCACCGCTGTGAATAATCCCTTGACAATAAGCGAACGGAATTATATCAAGTGAGACATATTTCCGTTTCAGGAAGAACCGCGGCCCTCGGCGGGAGGAGAGCTCCCGGTCCGGCCATATCTCGAGGAGCCTGCAATTGACCGAGTTTTTCCGGGTTTCGACCCTTTCCCAGGTGATTGCGGGGCTGGCCTCGTTTCCGAGGCTCCCCAGCGAGAGGGTGGGGCTCAACGGGGCATATTTCAGGGTCCTGGCCCAGGACGTGACCTCCCCCGAGGACCTGCCGCCCCTTCCCCGCTCCACCATGGACGGTTATGCGCTGAGCGCGGCGGACACCTTCGGCGCGTCGGAGTCCCTGCCCGCGCTCATCGAGGTCGCGGGCCGGGTGGAGATGGGGAGCCTCCCTGACTTTGAAATACCCCCGGGCAAGGCCGCGGAGATACCCACCGGCGGGTTCCTGCCCCGGGGGGCCGACGCGGTGGTCATGGTTGAGTACACCTCCATGCTGGACGAGTCCACCCTCGAGGTGGCAAAGCCGGTGACCGCGGGGGAGAACGTCCTCATCCAGGGCGAGGACATCGCGAAGGGGCAGACGGTGATTCCCGCGGGCACGAGGCTCTTGGCCCACCACATCGGGCTTCTCGCCGCGCTGGGGATGGTTGACATACCCGTGTACAAAAAGCCCCGGGTCGCGGTGCTCTCCACGGGGGACGAGGTGGTGCCGGTTGATGAGCAGCCGGGCCCGGGCAGGGTGCGGGACGTGAACAGCCACGCGATATCCTCTCTGGTGGCGTCCGCGGGCGCGATTCCCCTCATGCTGGGGTTGGTCCCCGACGACCCCGAGAGCCTGAAACGAGCGATTGAGCGGGCCCTGGGCGACGGGGACGTGGTGGTGCTCTCCGGGGGAAGCTCCGTGGGCGAGCGGGACCTCATGGTGGAGGTGACCGGCTCCCTCGCCAACGCAGAGATCCTCGCGCACGGGGTCGCGATAAGCCCGGGCAAGCCCACCCTTGTGGCCGGGGTGCGCGAAAAACCCCTCATCGGCCTTCCCGGGCACCCGGTCTCCGCGCTGGTGGTGGCCATGGTCCTGCTCGTGCCGTTTCTGAGGTACCTCGAAGGCGAAGAGATGCGGCAGGGGCCGCTGGGGCCCAGGGTGAAGGCCAGGCTGGCCACGTCGGTGCCGTCCGTATCGGGCAGGGCCGACTTCGTCCGGGTGAGGCTCGAGGAGCGCGACGGTACCCTCGTCGCGTTCCCGGTGTTCGGCAAGTCCGGGGTCATATCAGCCCTGGTCAGGGCCCACGGCCTCATCGCGATAGACATCCACGGGGAGGGGCTGGCCAGAGACGAGGAGGTGGAGGTGACCCTGTTCAAGGAGTGGGCCCCATGAAGAGAAAGAGAAAGGTATACCGGCTGCTCAAGACCCTCGGTGAGGCCAGGGAGCTGCTCTTCAGTCGGTTCGGCGCGCTCGCGCCCAAGATCGAGGAGGTGCGGGTTCGGGACGGGCTGGGAAGGGTGCTCAGCTCCCCCGCGGTGGCCCAGAGGTCGGTGCCCTCCTATCACCAGGCCGCGATGGACGGCATAGCGGTAAACGCGTCCGCCACCTTCGGCGCGCTGCCGGAGCGCCCGGTAACCCTCCCCAAGGGGCCGAACGCCCTGCCCATAGACACCGGGGAGCCGATGCCCGGGTATGCGGACGCGGTGGTGATGATAGAGAAGGTCGAAGACCTCGGGGAGGCCTGGGAGATACGGGAAGCGGTCTATCCCTGGCAGAACGTGCGCAAGGTGGGGGAAGACATAGTGAAGCACGAGATAATCCTCCCGGCCCGGGTGAGGATACGCGCGTACGACCAGGGAGCGCTCCTGGCCGCGGGGGTGCTCGAGGTTTCGGTCTTTGCCAGGCCGCGGGTGCTCATCGTGCCCACGGGGTCCGAGCTCGTGCTCCCCGAGGACGCGCCCGACCCTCTGCCCGAGGGCGCGCTCTTGGAGTTCAACGGCCAGATGCTCAAGTCCCTGGCCGAGGAGTGCGGCGCGCTCGCGACCCTGCTCAG
>JARFUL010000325.1 GCA_029289015.1 Syntrophobacteria bacterium
TCTCGGGGAAGGCCTCCACAAAGGGCTTCGCGTTGGCCCAGCCCTGTGTCCACCAGGATGTTCCTGTCGCCGCCGTAGAGCACGAACACGTAGATGGGGATCCAGATCCTCTGCCCGTAGCCCTTCAGGTAGGTCATTATCCCCTGGTCGGTCTCGTTGGCTCCCACTGTGAGGGGAACAATGGTGTACTCTTTCATGGCATCAGCCTCCCGAGATGTTTTTGCAATTTAAAATATTACTGGCAAAGGGTCTTTGAGGTCAACGGAAGAGGCGGTTTTTGGCCCGTGGGCGCGGGGCCGGAGAGAGGGGCCCCGGGTGTGGGAGGTCGCGGCCGAGAGCGCATAGACGCCGAAAGGCGCGCTTTTTCGGAGGGCCTTGTCCCTAAATTATAACTCCCCCGCGCAATGCGGAGAGCACCGGGGCTCAAAAACTCACATGAAGGGAAGCTGGGAGCGCGCGGCCTATGAGACCTTCTTCTGGTACCTCTTCACCCCCTCCTCGTACAGATCGCGGCCGTGTACGTCATTGACCACGGTGAGGGGGAAGTCCTCCACTAGGAGCCTCCTCACCGCCTCCGGGCCCAGCTCCTCCCACGCGATGACCTCAGCCTCCTTTATGGAGCGGGCCATGAGCGCGCCCGCGCCGCCGATGGCCGCGAAGTAGACCGCGCTGTGCGCTACCATCGCGTCCCGGACCTCCCTTGAGCGGGCCCCCTTGCCGATCATGCCCTTGAGCCCCAGTTCGATGAGCCTGGGCGCGTACGCGTCCATCCTGTACGACGTGGTGGGTCCGGCCGCGCCGATCACCCTTCCAGGGGGAGCGGGGGAGGGGCCCACGTAGTAGATAACCGCGCCCTCGAGGTCAAAGGGGAGCGGCTCGCGCCTGTCTATCAGCTCCACGAGCCTCTTGTGGGCCGCGTCCCGGCCCGTGTAGATATACCCGGATATGACGACGGAGTCCCCTATTGAGAGAGCCTTGACCGCGTCGTCCGTGAGCGGGGTGGAAAGCCTTACGGGTTCCTTCATGGCCTTTTGCTCCTTGATATACATAAGACTCCGGGCCCGGGCGGATCCGGAGGGTTGAATCCTAAAGCACCATCTCCTTGTGCCTGGCCGCGTGGCACTGGATGTTCACCGCAACGGGGAGGCTCGCGATGTGGCAGGGCATCACCTCCAGGTGCACCGCAAGCGACGTGGTGGTGCCGCCGAGGCCCTGGGGGCCTATACCCAGGGAGTTTATCCTCGTGAGCATCTCCCTTTCCAGCTCCGCGAACTCAGGCTCCGGGTTGGGACGGCCCAGCGGCCTGAGAAGCGACTTTTTGGCCAGGAGCGCGGCCCTCTCAAAGGTGCCGCCTATGCCCACCCCCACGATGGTGGGGGGGCACGGGTTGGGGCCCGCGTCCTTCACCCGGTTCACCACGAAATCCATCACCCCCTCCCTTCCCGCAGCGGGGGTGAGCATGGTGACCCGGCTCATGTTCTCCGAGCCGCCCCCCTTGGGCGCGAGGATGATCTTCACCCTGTCGCCGGGCACGATATCCACGTGGATTATCGCGGGGGTGTTGTCCCCGGTGTTGGTGCGGGTGAAGCAGTGGCACGCGGACTTGCGGAGGTAGCCCTCCTCGTACCCCATGCGCACCCCGTGGTTTACGGCCTCGCTGAGGTCCTGGCCTACGACCAATACCTCCTGGCCCAGCTCGATGAAAACAACAGCAAGGCCGGTGTCCTGGCAGATGGGGATGTTCTCCTCTTTCGCTATCCTGGCATTGAGGAGCAGCTTTTCCAGGATGTCCCTCGCCACGGGGGAGGCCTCCTTTTCCAGCGCGGCCTCAAACGCGGCCACCACGTCGGCCCCGAGGTTTATGTTGGCCTCAATAGAGAGGTCCCTCACCGCGGCCCGGATCTCTTCGGCTGAGATTTCCCTCATGGATCAAAGGCTCCTTTCCATTAAACGTTGCGAAGAAAGAACATGCCACCATCTATGGTTAGTGTCAAGGGGTGGCGCGAGCCGCTTGGGCGTGTGGCTCCGTTATGGAAACCGTGCTATCATTATATACTCCAAAAAAATATTCACACCACTTAACCGCCCACGCGGACAGTTTATGCCGAAGAGAAAGAAGAGGGTACGGGACGAGATAAAGAGGTTCGTTAAGGGTCTCCCCGGGCTTTTAAAAGCCGGATAGTGTGAAGCGGTTCATTGACACCTTTTTATGTTTTGGAATAGATTGAGACAAATTTATTAACAACCCTTTCCAAGAACTTCCATGAATTCTTCGGAGGACGCCATGCGAAGAGCCGCTT
>JARFUL010000326.1 GCA_029289015.1 Syntrophobacteria bacterium
AGCTTCGGGTCCCCAGCCACCCTTCCCACCACGTTCACCGCGCTGGCAGGCACTATCTCGCTGCCCGAAGAGATGGGCGTGGGGCCGAAGAAGATGCAGAACGCCTTGCCCGTGGGCCAGTATCCCAGGTCTCCCAGCTCCACCGTCTCCTGGGCCTCGGGCCCGAGCCCGCACGACACCGGGATCGCGAAGTATATCTCGTCGCCCCACAGGTTGGCATGGCCAGTCACAGGGAGCGCGTCGTAGATCATCCTCGCGGACTCGGAGCTCTCCACAAAGAGCTCGGCCTCGGCAAAGACCGGGCCCGCGCTGATGGTTATCCTCGCGCTCTTACCGGGCATCACTCATCCCCGCGTTCCCCGGGGATAGCCTCGATTACGGCCGCGGCCAGTAGCGGAAAGTTTATCTCGTGGTGGCCCACCAGGCTTATGCCTGTGCCGCCAGAGGCCACGGGGCGTCCCACCACGTTGGTGAGCGGCCGGTAGTGGAGCGCGAAGTCCATGTTGAGCGCGGTGAACCTCGCAATCTTGTGTCCGAGGTTGCGCACCAGGGTAACGGCCTTGAGAAAGACCTCCGGCATGATCACCGCTGAGCCCAGGTTGATGAAGACCCCCCCTTCGAGCCGGGAGACCGCGTGCGCGAAGATGCGGAAGTCCAGGTGGCTCGCGCCTCCCACCGCGTCCGGGTCAAAGGACGGGTGGATGTGGATGACGTCGGTGCCCAGGGCCACGTGCACCGTGACCGGAATTCCGAGCCTTGCGCCGGCCGCGAGAATAGAGAGGTCGCCATACTCCAAAGAGCCGTCGGTGACGGCCCTTCCCACGGATTCGCCCAGGCCGAGCCCCTCCCTGTACCCCTGTTTCACCGCGTGGTTGAGAAACTGCGCGGTCTCCTTTGCGGTGCCGAACTCCCCCGCATCCAGGGTGGCTGAGACCTCCTCGGAGGTCGCGCCCATATAGGCCAGCTCGAAGTAGTGGATGATCCCCGCGCCGTTCATCGCGACCACGGTGATCACGCGCCTTTCCATCAGGTCTATTATCACGGGGGAGAGCCCCACCTTGATGGGGTGCGCGCCCATGCCCAGAATTACCTCCCGCCCCCTCAGGTGCGCGTCCACGATCGCGTCTTTGGCCCGCACCAAATCCTCTGCCCCGAGGATGTTGGGGAGGCTCTCCAAAAACTCGCTGAACCGGCCCCCGGGCCGGTGGACCCGGCCCAGGTCTTCCCTCTTTACGAGGGAGGGCCTTTCTTTGAGGCTCGTGGTCCTGAGCCCCTCGAGGGAGATGGGCTTTTTGGGGTCGCGCTCTTTCATCAATCATTCGCCTCGAATACCAGAATCTCCACCAGCTCGCACAGGATGTGGCCTATGAGGATGTGGGCCTCCTGGATCCTCGGGGTCTTGGCCGAGTCTACAGAGAGGAGCACGTCCACCTCCATGGGCGCGCCAGCGCGGCCCGTGAGCATCACGGTCTTGAGCCCCATATCTCTTGCGGCCTCGAGTGCCCTGAGCACGTTTTTCGACGTGCCGCTGGTGGAGAGCCCCACCGCGACGTCCCCGGCTCTTCCCAGCGCGCTGACCTGCTTTTCGAAGACCTCGTCAAAGGAGTAGTCGTTCGCGACGGAGGTGAGGATGGAGGTGTCGGTGGTGAGCGCGATGCCGGCAAGGGGCTTTCTTTCCATCTGAAAGCGGTTCATCAGCTCCGCGGCCAGGTGCTGGGCGTCCGCCGCGGAGCCGCCGTTGCCGAAGAAGAGCACCTTGCCCCCGGCCTTGAGGCAGCCCGCGATAATGAGGGCCGCGTCCTCGATCTTGAAGGCCAGGCTGTCTAGGGTCCTTTCCAGGGTTCCTGAGAGCTCTTTGAACGCGTTCTCTATCAGCACCTTGGCACCTTCCATCGTGCGCCCTCCTAAAAGTTTCAAGGTAAAGCTTTATATTAAGGGGACTTTATTGTCAAGAGATGGTCGGCCATGTATAATTCATACTCATTCAATAGGATATGTCCAGGAGGATTATTTTCAGGTTGACATAACATACAGTGCTGATTAAATGCTATCCACCGGATACATGAGGAGGTCACTTGGGTACGAAGATTCGACTGAAAAGCTCTCCCAAGGGGTTCAAAGGGGGGCTTGATAAGGCCGTGGACCCCAGGGAGACGGTGCGCACCGCGCGGAGGAGGCTCGAGGCCGCGAGCGGCGATCTCTTTTCCCGGACCATGCGCATAGACTCAGGCAGGCTCGACATCCCGGTCTACCTCAGCATCCTGGGGCCCGACGGGATCGCGCTCACCGGCACCGCGAAGCAGATGGGCAAGGGGCCCACCCCGGAGCAGGCCGAGGCCTCGGCCATAATGGAGCTTATCGAGAGGGTGAGCTTCTTCAGCTTCATGAACGAGCAAAGGGGGTTCGTGCGCGCGGCGGGCCGGGAGCTGGACAGGCCCTACCTGGGCTTCGACCACCTGGCCTTCGCGTTGAGCGACAGGGGGCCCGACCTCTTCGGGGGCGCGGAGATCTACCAGCGGGCCAGGCTCGACTTTGTGCCGTGCCTCAGCCTCGCGGACCAAAGGGAGATACTGATCCCCTTCATGTGGTTCTACCTGATCAACGAGTTCAACGGGCCGGCCGCGGGCAACTCCCTAGAGGAGGCCGCGCTCCAGGCGCTTTGCGAGGTGGTGGAGAGGCACGTGGGCACCCTCATCTCCCGGCACAGGCTCAGGACCCCCGGGATCGCTTCCGAAAGCCTGGACCCGGTCTCCGGGGAGCTTCTGGAAAAATTCAACAGCGCGGGGGTCAAGGTCTTTTTGAGGGACTTCTCCATGGACACGGGCATCCCCTCGGTGGGCGCGCTGGCCTACGACCCGGCCACGTTCCCCGAAAAGAGCGAGATCGTGTTTACCGCGGGCACCGCGTCGAGCCCCCAGCAGGCGTGCATCCGCGCGCTCACCGAGGTGGCCCAGCTTGCAGGCGACTTCATGAACAAGACCACCTACAAGCCCACCCTGCCCAAGTATCCGGCTGTGGAGGAGGCAGAGTACCTCACCAGCGGGCCCTTTGACCGGAACCTCGAAGACCTCCCGGACCTGAGCTCGGACGATTTTCTCACGGAGCTTGAAGACGCGGCCCGGGCCGCGGCCGCGGCGGGGCTCAGGCCCTATCTCATGGAGACCACCCACCCAGAGATCGGCCTGCCCGCGTGCTACGTGGTCATCCCGGGGGCCCAGTTCAGGGAGAGGACCTGGAAGACCCCCGCGCTCTTCCACCTGGCCAAGGTGGTGAGCCTCACCGAAGACCCCACGAGCCTCGGCACCCTCACCGACATGGAGGAGCTCTTCTCGGACCGCTACTACGTGAAGTTCTTCAAGGGTCTGTCCCTGGAGCGCCAGGAGAGGTACGAGGACGCGCTAAAGGCCTACCGCGAGGCCGTGGAGCTTGGCGCGCCGGACCCGGACGCGGCCTCTCTCTACGTTCACCTGGGGGTGGCCCTCAAGGAGCTTGGCCGCTTTGATGAGGCCATAGACGCGCTCAAGAAGGCCAGGGAGCTTCAGGACGACCTCAAGGAGGTTTACAATCTCCTGGGGTTCTGCTACTTCAAGCTGGGGGAGCACGAGAGGTCCATCGAGGTCTTCGAGCGGGCCATTGAGCTTGACCCGGGCTCCGGGATAGACTATGCAAATATAGGCTCCAACCTCAGGGAGCTGGGCCGACCCAGGGACGCGATACGGCTCTACAGGATGGCCCTGGAGATAGACCCGACCCTCGACTTTGCCAGGGAGAACATCTCGGTTCTCGAGGAGAGGCTGAAGACACAGCAGTCCCAAACTTAACCAAGGGGGCAGGTTTTGGCCAAGACCATCACAGAGATAAACGAGAAGATCAGGGCCGGAAGCGCTGTGGTGCTCAACGCGTCCGAAGTGATCGAGTTCGTCCGGGAAAAGGGCGTCAAGAGGGCGGCCCAGGAGGTGGACGTGGTCACCACCGGGACCTTCGGCCCCATGTGCTCCTCCGGCGCCTACTTCAACCTGGGGCACTCCAGGCCCAGGATCAAGCTGGGGGGCGGCAGGGTGACCCTCAACGACGTGCCCGCGTACACCGGGTTCGCGGCGGTGGACATAGTCATAGGCGCGACCGCCCTCCCGGAGGACGACCCGAAGAACAAGGTCTATCCTGGGACCTTCGCGTACGGCGGCGGCCACGTGATAGAGGAGCTGGTCGCGGGCAAAAAGGTAAAGCTCTCCGCGGTGGCCTACGGCACGGACTGCTATCCCAAGAAGGCGCTGGAGACCTGGGTGGGCCTCGAGGACATGAACGAGGCCATCCTCCTCAACCCCAGGAACGCATACCAGAACTACAACGTCGCGGTCAACCTGGGCGAGGAGACCATCTACACCTACATGGGGGTGCTCCTGCCCAAGGCGGGGAACGCCAACTACTCCACCGCGGGCCAGCTCTCGCCCCTGTTCAACGACCCGTTCTACAGGACCATAGGGATCGGCACCCGGATATTCCTCGGCGGCGGCATAGGCTACGTCTATGCCCAGGGCACCCAGCACAACCCCTCGGTCCCCCGCACGGACCACGGGCTGCCCACCAGGCCCGCGGCCACCCTGGCCCTCACCGGAGACCTCAAGACCATGAACTCCAGGTTCCTGAGGGGCGTCTCCTTCACGGGCTACGGGTCGTCCCTCTCCGTGGGGGTGGGGGTGCCCATACCCATCCTGGACGAGGAGGTCTTCTCCTACACCCTGGTGACCAACGAGGATATCGTCTCGCCCATTGTGGACTACTGCCGGGCCTATCCCGAGAGGGAGCCCGAGGTGCTGGGCGAGGTGAGCTTCAAGGAGCTGATGTCCGGCCGCATACGGCTGGAGGGCAGGGAGGTGCCCACTGGAGGGCTCTCCAGCTACTTCGGCGCGCTGGAGATTGCCGAGACCCTCAAGAGCTGGATCAATGAGGGCCGTTTTCTCCTGACTGAGCCCGTGGCGCCACTCCCGGGCCCGGAACACGGCTTCGTGTTCAAGACCTTTGAGGAGAGGGCGGAGTAGGAGGTATGCCATGAAGACCACGAAGAAGAAGATCGTGCTTACCTTCCCGCCCCAGCTCATAGACAGGCCGGTGACCTGGGAGCTGATCCACGACTACCGCCTGAAGATAAACATCCTCAAGGCCAAGGTCACCCCCGGCAAGACCGGCCAGCTGACCCTCGAGGTGGAGGGGCCCCAGGACAACTTCAACCGGGCGATGGAGTACATCGAGAAGATCGGGGTGGAGCTCACCCCTCTGGTCACGTCCACCGAGTGGATAGGGGAGAACTGCATCCACTGCACCGCGTGCATCCCCATATGCCCCACCAACGCGCTCACCGTGGACCGCGACACCCTGGAGGTCACCTTTG
>JARFUL010000327.1 GCA_029289015.1 Syntrophobacteria bacterium
TGGACACCGCGTAGGGGTCGGGGAAGGGCTCCCGAACCCGGGGGTAGCCCTTGGTGTCGCGGTCTATAAAATGGATGGGAATATCGTTCTCAAGGGCCAGGCGGCAGGCCTCCATCACGGGGTCGGTGACCTCCACGAGGAGGTACACGAACGCGCCGTCATCCTCCTCGTAGTGGACCACGGAGAGAAAGGGCAGCCTGGCCACGCCTCGCAGCACCTTCTCCCGTATGGTGGGCGGGAGCTCCACCGCGACCGCGGAGGGTCTCACCCGGCGGAACCTGCGCGCCACCTCGAGCGCGAACTCTAGGCGCCCGTGGAGCACGGGGACGAAATGGATGCTCTGGCGGGTCAGTCCCTGGCCCATTTTGGACACCATCCCGGGCAGCGCGCTCAAAAGCGCGAGTCAAGGTAGATGAGGGCCTCCTCCCCCAGTATGAGCCTCATGGCCTCCGCGACCGCGAGAAACACTAGGCCCGGGTTGCGCGGCCCCTCGGCACCCTTCAGCTTCTTGAGCGCGTATCTGCCTATGTTTATCCCGTCCCGCACGGTGAAGGGCTCCTGCGCGCGGTGCGCGGCCTCGAGGAAGTCGGCCAGGTAGTCGAGTATCTCGTCGGGAGCAAAGGGGAGGTTCTGGGCCAGGATGGCCCTCTCCTCCTCCCTCTCGGGGAAGTCGATTAATATCTTGGGGGTGAGCCTCGACTCGATGTACTCGGGGAGCTCATAAGTCGACGCGTCGTCGTTCATGGTGGCCACGAACCTGAAGTCCGGGTGCGCGCGCACCTTTACCCCCGCGACGAGGGACTCCACGTACCTCCTCGTGTCCAAGAGGGGCGCCAGCGAGGCCCAGCTCTTCTCGGACATGCGGTTGCCCTCGTCCAGGATCGCGATGGAGCCGGTGATCATCGCGGAGACTATGGAGGACGCGACGTAGCGGATCTTCTGGCCCTCGTCCACCACCGGGGTGATGATGAGGTCTTCCGGGCGGGTGTCCATGGTGGCCTGGAAGAGGTAGACGTCCCTCCCCAGCCCCTTGGCCGCGGCGTAGGCCAGGGTGGTCTTGCCCACTCCGGGCTTGCCGATGAGCCGGGGGTTCATGGGCAGGTCGTCCTCCCGGACCAGCAGCCACGCGGCCAGCACCTGGTCCATGAGGTCCCGCTGGCCCACCCACCCGAGAGGCAGCTCGTCCGGGTGGGACAGGTGGATGTTAACCGAATCTATGACTACCTTCCTCACTTAGAACCCCTATCGGGAAATCAAGGGTTAAATAATCGGCAAAAAGGCCCAATTACTCATAGATTCATGCTAATCTTTTTCATGGAAATTTTCAACCGATGGGGTAACTTTAGCCAGGGGCACGCAAGCGTGGCCGAACCATCCTCGGGCCCCGCGGGCGCGCAAGAGTCGCGCGCACGTCCCACGCTCTGACCTGAAGGGATGGCCTGTGAGCAGTTTCTGGGGAAAGACCGCTAAAGAGATCGCGATCATCGTGGCCTTGGCCCTCGTGCTGGGGCTGGGCTCGAACCTGATGCGGAGCGACGGGTTGAGCTTCGCTACTTTGGAGCGGGCCGAATCCGCGGCGCGAGCCCGGGTGGTGGGGCTCAATGAGGCCCTGGAGCTATACCGGGACAAAGGGGCCGTGTTCCTGGACGCAAGGGACAGGGACTTCTTCGAGCTGGAGCGCATACGGGGCGCGCTGAGCCTTCCCTTCAACGGTTTTGAAAAGGCCTTTCCGGGGCTCAAGGAGCGGCTGAAAAACGCCCGGGCCATAGTCACCTACTGCGACGACGAGCACTGCCCCCTGGGCGAGAAGCTGGCCGCAAAACTCTCGGGCATGGGATTCCCCGGGGTCGTGGCCTTTGGGGGCGGCCTGGAGGAGTGGCGCAGCGCGAACGGGCCGCTGGAGGGAGAGGAGGCAACGCGATGAGCGCGCGGGCCCTCTCTCTGGACTCCCCCAAGCTCGTGCTCGCGGCCAGGGTGGCCCTGGGAGCCATCTTCATCGCCGCGAGTGCGGACAAGCTCATCCATCCCGGGGCCTTCGCGGAGGTGATAAAGAACTACAGGCTCCTCCCCGGGCTCCTGATAAATCCCGCCGCGGTAACCCTCCCCTGGCTGGAGCTTATCCTGGGGCTGTCCCTGGTCTTCGGGCCCGGGGCCCGGGGCGCGGGCCTTTTGGCCCTGTTGCTCATGGGTGCGTTCGCGGGGGCGCTGGGGTTCAACCTCGCCCGGGGCCTCGATGTGGCCTGCGGCTGCTTCAGGGCGTCGGCCAGCTCGAGCCCGGCCACCCTTTTGACCCTGGGGAGAGATGTGCTATTTTTAATGCTCAGCCTCTTCGTTTTCCTGGGGCTCAAGCGGAGCCACCAGCACCCCGGCAGAAGCCTCGAAAAGGGGACGTGAGATGAAGATAGTCTGCCAGAGCTGCAGGTACGAGCGCAACTACTCCGTCATTGAGATGATCAAGCTGGTGAAGGACTCCACCTGCCAACAATGCGGGGCCAACCTTTTTGAGGGAAGGGATGAGCAGCCCGGGGACGCGGGCCTGGAGGAGTACACGGAAGCCGACCTTGACGTGTTCGATGACGCTAAAGCCCAGGTGGACCTGGTGGAGTGCCCCAGGTGCCGGGAAAAGCAGGAGCCCGCGCCGGTGTGCAAGTGGTGCGTGGCCCCCATGGGCGTCAAGGCAAGGCTGAAAAAGCCGCTCTCAATACTGACCCGCACCGGGGCCGAGCCGTCCCGGGTGACCAAGGGGCTCTTGTTCAAGGTCCTCGCGGGCATTTTCTTTGTCTATCTCCTGTTCGTCGGGGGCTCGTACTACTTCTTGAAGGACTCCGACGTGTTCAGGGCCTCCAGGGACTTCATGAAAAAGAGCGAGCCCGTAAGGTCCGTGGTGGGCGAAGAGATAAAAGCGGGCCCCTTCCCCCTTGTCTTCTCCCACAAGTCCTCGAGAAGAAGAAGCTACTTCTACTTCTTTGTGGCCGGAGACAAGGGCCACGGCGTGGTCTATCTCAGGCTTCGGAAAATCTCCGGCAGGTGGAAGGTGGCGCGGGGAACGCTGTGGGACAGCAACCTCAAGTCCTACTCCCTCACCCCCGGAAAACCCGGGGAAGAGAAGCGGGCAAAGGCCCGGGTCGGGTCGAAATACCCGGGCAAGGACAAGCGCGCGCTGAACCAGCTTCGGGACGCGCAGCGCTACTACAACCAAAGAGACTACAACAAGGCCGTAGCAAAGTACACCGAAGCCATCGAGACCGACCCCAACAACGCTGACGCGTACTACAGGCGGGGGATGGCCTGGGTGCGCGTCAACAAGAAAGACAAGGCCATCGAGGACCTAAAGAAGGCCGTGAGCCTCAGCCCAGACAGGACCGGCTACTACTACTATCTGAGCTGGCTCTATATGAGCACCCAGCAGCACGACCAGGGGATCATCCTCCTCACCGAACTCATGAGAAGGAAGCCCAAGGAGGCCAACGCGTACTTCTACAGGTCCCGGGGTTTTCACCACAAGAGGGAGTACCAGGACGCGCTGGACGACATAAACACCGCGATCGAGTTAGAACCCGGCAACGCCAAGTTCTACTACTGGCGGGGCACGACCTACAAGCAGATGAAGGTTATGAACAGGGCCGAAAAGGACTATAAGACAGCCATTGGCCTCAACCCGAAGTACCCCTCCCCCTACTTTGGCCTGGCCTACCTCTTGGAGCTGCGCAAGAGGTACAAAGAGTCCATCGCGGTCTTGACGAAGCTCATCGAGGTGGCCTCCCGGGAGAAGCGGGCCTACTACCGCAATCAGGCCTACTTCAGCAGGGGCAACATGTACCGCAAGAACCGCGACCTAACGGCCGCGGCCAGGGACTTCGCCGACGCGTGCACGGGGGGGCACAGGGGGGCCTGCCGGGAGGCCACGAGAATCAGGGAAAAGGGCTAGCTGTAGCGCGGCATTTTACATGCCGCGGGTGGCACTGCCACTACTCTGGCTTCCTCCTGTCGGAGGAAGCACGGGGGGCCGTTAGCATATTTGCTGTTGCTAATCCGCCTCAAAACTTTGTTATTACTCACCAAACATCCGAAGGATGATTCTGAAAAGGCACAATGTGCCCGCTTAGATGTCCACCTCCCGGGCGAACTGCGCGTTCTCCTGGATGAACTCGAACCGCTTCTTCGAATCTTTGCCAAAAAGGGTCCGCACCGACTCCTCGGCCCTCTGCGCGTCCGGGATGGTGACTCTCACGGCCTTGCGCTTCTTCGGGTCCATGGTGGTCTCTTTGAGCTCCTTGGGGTTCATCTCGCCGAGCCCCTTGAACCTCTGGAGGGTGAAGCTCCTCTTTCCCAGCTTCTTCAGCGCGCTCTCCTTCTCCTCCTCGGTGTAGAGGTAGAGAACCCTCCTCTTCTTCTTGACGGTGAAGGAGAGCTTGTAGAGCGGCGGCATCGCGATGTAGAGCCTCCCGCGCTCAACGATCTCTCTCAGGTGCCTGAAGAAGAGCGTCAGGATCAGCGCCGCGATGTGGTGGCCGTCCACGTCTGCGTCGGTGTTTATGAATATCTTGCCGTAGCGGAGCCTCTTGATGTCGAAGCTCTCCCCCGCGCCGGTGCCCAGGCACGCGATGAGGTCCTGGATCTCCCGGTTCTTGCGGATCCTCTCGGGGGTGGCCTGCTCCACGTTGAGGATCTTGCCCCGAAGGGGGAGCACCGCCTGGAACCTCCTGTCTCTCGCCTGCTTGCTCGAGCCCCCCGCGGAGTCGCCCTCAACGATGAAGAGCTCCCTCGCGGCCACCTTCTTGGAGGAGCAGTCCGCGAGCTTGCCCGGCAGCGAGTAGCGCCCCACACCCTTCTTCACCACCTCCTCCCTGGCCCTGCGGGAGGCCTCCCTGGCCCTGGCCGCGAGGGACATTCTCCTGATGATGGCCTCCGCGGCCGTGGGGTGGGTGAAGAGGTAGTCGGTGAGCGCGGCCCTGACCAGCGCCTCCACCTTGGGCTGGATGTCCGAGCCGAGGCGGTCCTTGGTCTGGCCCTGGAACTCCGCCTGGCCGGGGAGGAACACGGAGATGAGCCCCACCAGCCCCTCCAGCATGTCCTCCATGACGAGCCCCCTTATCCCCCTGAGGGACACGCTATTGCGGCTGAGGAACTCCCTGACCGCGCGGCTTATGCCCCCCTTGAGCCCGGCCTCGTGGGTCCCGCCCGAGGGGGTGGGGATGGAGTTGGCGAAGGAATGGATGTGCTTGAGGGTGGTGGAGGTCCACCAGAGCACCACCTCGGCCCTCATCTCGTTGGCGACCGCGAGGTGGAAGGGCTCCTCGGTGATCCGGTCCTTGCCCTCCGCCAGCTCCCTGGCGTAGTCCTTGAGCCCCTCGGGGAAGAAGAACGTCTCCTCCTCCCGGGTGCGCTCGTCCAGAACCTCTATGGTTAGCCCCCGGGTGAGGAAGGCCTTCACCCTGGCCCTGTCCTTGATGATCTTGATGTCAAAGGTGAGGTCCTTGAATATCTCGGAGTCGGGCCTGAACCTGATCTTGGTGCCCCGCTTGTCCGTGGGCCCGAGGTTTTCGAGGTCGGTCTTCTTCCTGCCCCTGGAGAAGGTCTGCTTGTAGCAGTTGCCGTCCCTGGACGAGAAGACCTCCATGTCTATGGAGAGCGCGTTCACCACGGATATGCCCACCCCGTGGAGCCCGCCGGAGACCTGGTAGGTCTTGTTGGAGAACTTGCCGCCGGAGTGGAGCTTGGTCATTATGGTCTGGAGCGTGTTCTGCCTGGTCGCGGGGTGGCGGTCCACGGGAATGCCCCGGCCGTTGTCCGCGACGGAGATGTAGCCGTCCTGGCCGAGAACGATCCGTATGCGGTCGCAGAACCCGTTGAGCGCCTCGTCCACCGCGTTGTCCAGGGCCTCGTTGTAGAGCTGGTGGAGGCCCGAGGTGGAGGTGTTGCCTGTGAACATGGAGGGCCGGAGCCTGACCGGCTTGAGCCCGGTGAGCACCTGGATGTCCTTGCCCGTGTAGTCGGAGGACCCTTTCCCTTTCTTTGTTCTCTCGTCTGCCATTGTTTTCCTACGGCGCAAGGATTCTCGACAGGTTCTTCTCCTGCCACTTTTCGGCCCTGTCCAAATCCGGGCAGCGGCTCAGCAGCTCTTTAAACCCGGGCCCGTGAATGAGCCTGCGCCCGTTCTTCTTTTCCGTGCCCAGGTGGGCGTGGCACATCTCGTGGAAGAGGACCGCCTTCACCACGTAGCCGGGCACAGACGCGCGGTCGAGGCGGGGGTGGATTCTTATCACCCGCTTCTCCCAGTCGTAGGAGCCGATCCTTATGTGTTTGAGCCTCTTCCCGGACCTCGTCTCCCTGCCCCAGGTTAGCCCGGCCTTCACCGCGCGGCCGAAGTACCTGTGGTTGAGCTCTTTGAACATCGGCCCGAGGTCGTGGTGGGCCCCGGCATGCCTGAACCGCTCCCACCTTACCGGCGATTTCTTTACCAGGGAGGAGTTCTCCCTGAAGAATTCCCTGAGGCGCCGGGCTTTGTGCCTGTTCTTTCCGCTGATAAAGGCCCCGAGCGTGTCGAGCTCCGGGGGGCCCGCGAACCTGAACATGTTATGAAGTCTAAGCTTCAGGGAACCTGAGTTCTTTTTGAAAGAGATGAGGGTGAAGGAGTTGTCGGTCAATACCACCGAAACATCATAGCCAAGCTCTCTTGCAAGATGGAGCTCTATGTCGGCGGTCGTAAGACTCTTTGTATGCATAACCTAATTAATTAGATAAAGACTATATATTTCTTTCTAGTGATGTTGTTATTCTGGCTTTTCCTTTTTATCTCTTATGAAAAAGAACTGCATTAATGTCTGAAATACTGTATCATTATTTTCTTTTGGACGCTATATATCATCTTTTACAGTTAATTGCAATAAAAATATTCCTTTTTCGTAATATTATTCTGAAATAGCGGATGAACCATGCAAGAATATATTATTCTTCTGTTTCAGGCAGCGATAGAGCCATTATTCCACCCTTGATCATTTTGCCCCTAGTCGCGCGGGACCCCTCGGGCATATCCTCCCATTCCACGATAATCTGCTTTCCCTTCGCGGGGGTAATCTGCGCGGCCCCTTCGGGGTTTACCACCAGGAAGTCCTGGAGGGTCTCGTCCTTCAGCTTCATCAGCGCGACCCCCTGGCTGGGGCCGTTTCTCCTGGGCACCACGTCTTCGGAGAGCGCGAGGAGCCGGCTCTTTGTGGCCAGAAGGAGCCTCGCGCCGGGGGCCACCTCCTCGATCCCGATGATCTCCTCGCCCTTCTTCAGCCGGTAGATGACCCTCCCCGCCCTGCTGGAGGGGGCCTCCACCAGCCTGGACCTGAAGAGGAAGCCCCTCCCCAGGTTGCTCAGGGCCGCGAACCACCTGTCTGGCTCCTCGGGGAACATCTCTATCTGGTCCTCTTCCGCGGGGGCCGGGGGTCTGGCCTCCGGGAGGATTGCGGCCACCACCCTCTCGCCGTCCGAGAACCCGAACACCGTCATTATGGGTGTGCCGTACCCCTTGGCCGGCGCGGGGATGTCTGCGACCCTGGCCACGTAGGCCTTGCCCAGGCTGGTGAAGAACGCGACCAGGCTCAGGGTGTCGGTCTCAAGGTGGCCCAGGAGCGCGTCCCCCTCCCTGAGCGGTACGGTCTTGGGGTCAAAGGACTTGGCCCTTCGTATCCAGCCCCTCTCGCTCAGGGTGAGCACCACCTCCTCGTGGGCCATGAAGCTCTCCCGCGCGTAGGTGGGCTCGTCCGCGACCGCGGTTATCGTGGTCCTCCTCGGGTCGCCGTAGCGCTTCTTTATGGTCAGAAGGTCCCTCTTCACCTCGGCCCAGACCCTCGCGTCATCCGAGAGGATCTTCTCTACCTCGCGCACCCTTTGGGCCCTGTCCCTCATCTCGGAGTGTATCGACTCCCGTTCGAGGCGCACCAGCGCGGCCAGCCTCATGTTGAGGATGGCCTCTGCCTGGGTCTCGTCCAGGCCGAACTCGGTGACCAGCTTGTGGGCCGCGTCCTTGCGGGACGCGCTCCTCCGGATTATCTTTATGGCCCTGTCCAGGTCGGAGAAGATGAGGATGAGCCCCTCCAGGATGTGGAGCCTCTTGAGGAGCTCCTCCCGCTCCCTCGTGAACATGGCCACGGTGACCTCGTTGCGGAAGTCGAGGAAATACTTGAGTATCTCTTTGAGGGAGAGCCTCTCGGGCACCCCCATCGGGGTGAGGCAGGTGAGGTTCACGGCAATGTTCACCGCGAGCTCCGTCTTCTTGAAGAGGAACGCGGCCACCTCCTCGGGGTCCGCTTTGTCGTCCCTGAGCTCGAGCACCACCCGCACGTCCTCGGTGGACTCGTCCCTCACCTCGCTCACCATGGGGAGCTTCTTGTCCTGGATGAGCTTGAACACCGCCTCCACCAGCCGGGCCTTGTTCACCATGTAGGGTATGGAGGTTATGACCAGGTTCCTCCTCCCCCTGGACGCCTTCTCCACCACGTATTCCCCCCGGAGCGCGACGGGCCCCTTGCCGTTACGGTAGAGCTCCTTGAGCCCCTTCTTC
>JARFUL010000328.1 GCA_029289015.1 Syntrophobacteria bacterium
GGATCAAGGCCGTAGGTCTTCAGGAGCCTGAGCTTGCTCTCGTAGTAACTCAGCTTCCGGTAAAGGCCCACCTGGCCATGAGTCTTCATGCCCGCCATCTCCCTTCAACACCGAAGTGCTCGCCCCCCAGCAAGTCTACTTAACCTTACCTCTACCCCTTTTAGCAGTTTGAATTGCAAAAAGTGTGCTAATTATGTCACGAAAAATGCCCGTGGCAGCCTGAAATTGCGCGAGTGGTCTATCGGAGCATACCTTTGTCTCGCTGAACGCAGTGGTAAAGGCCGCGCGGCTGGGGCCGCGGGGGAAGGCTTTCCAGGGAAACGTCTATGGGAAAGCCCCATGCTCCCGGGTCTAAAAGGCTATGGAGCGGTGCGGCGGGGTATCTTCAGGTATATTATAGTATACTAAGCCGCGGCGGGGCGGGGGAGGGGGTCATGGGTTTCGGGCCAGCAGGGGGGTCAACGCCTTGGAGTATCTCGCGGCCAGGTTGTGGGCCGCGCGCAGGGGCTCGGGGATGCGGAACCGGCCCACCCAGTTAAGCACTACCCTCCGGGCCGAATCCACGTCCACCAGGTGCCCAGGGGAGACGAACACCGGCTTTACCCCGGTCCTGGTCCTGAGAACCACCCCCACCCGCTCTCCCTTTACTTCGAGGGTGCTGAAGGAGCCCTTTTCTGGGCCCGGCACGGCCGCGTTTCCCACGAGCCTCTTCTTCGCGCACCCTATGGTGGGGAGACCGAGGAGCACCCCGAGATGGGAGGCCAGCCCCACGGACCGGGGGTGGGCTATGCCCTGGCCGTCCACCAGCACGGCCTCAAAGGGGGTCTCGAGCCCCCCGAGGGCCCTCAGGAGCGGGGGAGCCTCCCTGAAGGAGAGAAACCCGGGGATGTATGGAAACTGGGTCCGGGCCGCGACCAGCGAGCTCTCCAGCAGCTCGAAACCGTCATGCGCCAGCACCACCGCGACCGCGAAGATCGTGCCCTGGTGGTCTGCATAGGCCGCGTCCACCGCGGCCACCACCTCTGGTTCCCGCGCCAAGGGCTCGATCCTCACCATGCGGCCCAGCCGGGCCTGCTCCCGGGCCGCGTCTTTGAGGGAGGGGGTGGTTGGGGTCATGGCCGGCCTTTCCAAAAAAGAAGGGAAGGGGTCTTGGGGGCCCTCACACGAAGATGAGGGAGACGTCGGCACTGGGCGCGGAGTGGGTGAGCGCGCCGATGGATATGAGATCAACGCCGGTCTCGGCCACCCGGCGGACATTGTCGAGGCTTATGCCGCCGGAGGCCTCAAGGAGCGCTCTCCCGGCAGCCAGAGAGACCGCTTCGGCAAGCTCCCCGGTCTCCATGTTGTCCAGCAAGATCGCGTCCGCGCCGGCCTTTAGGGCCTCGGAGAGCTCGGCCAGGCTGGTGACCTCCACCTCCACCTTTACGGTGTGGCGCGCGCGCTCCCTGGCCAGGTGCACCGCGCGGTCGATCCCTCCCGCGGCCCTTAAATGGTTCTCCTTGAGGAGAATCCCGTCGTAGAGGCCGAACCGGTGGTTGTGGCCGCGGCCGTGCCTCACCGCGGCCTTCTCAAGGGCCCTCAGGCCCGGGGTGGTCTTGCGGGTGTCTATGATCTTGACGTGGAGCCCTTCCACCGCGTCCACGAACCTGCGGGTGAGGGTGGCCACGCCCGAGAGCCTGGCCAGGATGTTGAGCGCGACCCTCTCCCCCATGAGGATGGCCCGCGCGGGGCCGAAGAGCCGAAACAGGACGTCGCCCTCTTGAGCCTCGTCACCCTCCTTTAGAAGGGGCGCAACCTCAACCCGGGTGTCCAAGAGCTCGAAGACCGCGGCAAAGGGGAGCGCGCCCGAAAAAACGAGGCGGGCCCTCGCGATGACCCGGGCCTCGGCTGTTGCTCCCTCGTCCACCACCGCCAGGGTGGTGATGTCGCCGGAGCCGATGTCCTCCTCGAGCGCCAGCTCAAGGAGCCTCTTC
>JARFUL010000329.1 GCA_029289015.1 Syntrophobacteria bacterium
CACCCCGGCACCCCCTTCCTGCACCGGAACGGGTTCGCGAGGGGCAAGGGGATGTTCTTCCCCGTGGATTACAGGCCGCCCGCGGAGCTCCCCGACGACGAGTACCCGTTCCTTCTCAGCACGGGAAGGGTGCCCTTCCACTTCCACTCGGGGAGCATGACCCGCAGGGTGGAACCCCTGGACAACGAGGTGCCCACCGGGTTCGCGGACCTAAACCCCGAGGATGCAGCGAAGCTGAACGTCGCAGGGGGCGACCTCCTCAGGGTGGTCTCCCGCAGGGGTGAGATATCCATCAGGGCCAGGATAACCGATGAGGTGGATCCCGGCGTGGTCTTCATCCCCATGCATTTTGCAGAGTGCGCGGCCAACGTGCTCACCGGGGCCAACCTCGACCCTGTGGCCAAGATACCGGAGTACAAGGTGTGCGCGGTGAGGATCGAGAAGAGCGCTTAAGGTATTCAATCCAGGAGAGAACCATGAGGGAAAGGGTAAAATCGGAAGCCATAAGCTCCCTTGAAGAGGGATTTGACGGGGTCCTCGGCCTGAAGAGAAGGTGGGGCCAGGTGGGCCCGTACCTGTTCACCGACCCGACCGAGTTGAACGAGATGGAGATCGAGCCCAAGTACTGCCATGCCAAGGCCATCCGTTCCCTGCTGGAGAGCGACCCCGGGCTCCGCATCGCGGCCGCGCTGAGGGGCTGCGACGTGAGGGCGCTGAGGGAGCTCGAGAGGCTGGGAAGGATAGATCTGGGCGGTCTCCGGGTCATTGACATCGGGTGCTCCCACGAGCAGGCCCGGGAGTGCAACTGCGAAAAGCCGACCTACGAGACCCTCACCTGCACCGGCTGCTGGAAGTGCATCGACGCGTGCCCGGCCGGGGCCATCGAGCGGATAAACGTCTGCCCCATCCTCGTTCCCAGCGAGTGGAACGAGAAGCTGTCCAAGAGAAAGGCCATCTACATACCCTTCCCCCAGGCGGTGCCCCAGAAGGCCACCCGGGACTCGGATCACTGCCTGAGAACACGGGGTGTTCTGGAATGCAAGGGATGCGAGAACGCGTGCGACGCGGGCGCGATTCTGCCTGAAGACGAGGCCCGGATAGACGAGATCGAGGTGGGCACCATCATAGTGGCCACGGGCTACGACGCGATGGACCCCACCCCGCTGAAGCAGTTCGGCTACCGCGAGTATCCCAATGTCTTCACCGCGCTGGAGTTCGAGCGCCTGAGCAACGCGACGGGGCCCACGCGCGGCAAGATCCTCATCAGGGACGAAGCCGGCGGGTTCACCAAGAGACCTGAAAGCGTGGCCATCCTCCACTGCATCGGCAGCCGCGACGTGCACTACAACGAGCACTGCTCACGGGTCTGCTGCATGTACGCGCTCAAGTACACCCATCTCATAAAGGAGAAGGTCGGCCACGATACTCCGGTCTACGATTTCTACATAGACATGCGCTGTTTCGGCAAAGGCTACGAGGAGTTTTACCGGAGGTGCCAGGAGGAAGGGGCCATCTTCATCAGGGGAAAGCCCGCGGAGGTGACCGACCAGGCCATCAAGCCGGAGGAGGAGGGCAAGCTCATCGTTATCGGTGAAGACACCCTCCTGGGCAGGCGTCTGAGGGTCCCGGTGGACATGGTGATCCTGTGCACCGCGATTGAGGCCCGCGCCGACTCCACGGACGTGGGCAGGCTCTTCGGGGTCAGCCAGAGCCCGGACGGGTTCTTCCTGGAGGAGCATCCCAAGCTTGCGCCGCTGAAGACCGCGACGGACGGGGTGTTCCTGGCCGGGACCTGCCAGGGCCCCAAGGACATCCCGGACACGGTCTCCCACGCGTCCGGGGCCGCGGCCCAGGCATTGGCGCTCGCGACCCGGGGATACGTGGAGGTCTCCTCCGCGATCTCGTGGATCGACCCGGATATATGCGCGGGATGCCAGACCTGCATCGGCCTTTGCGCATACTCCGCGATCGAGTTCGACCACCTGAGAGGGGTCTCCGTGGTGAACGAGGCCATGTGCAAGGGGTGCGGAAGCTGTTCCGGGTTCTGCCCCAGCGGAGCCGCGCAGGTGAAACATTTCAAGAAGAAACAGATATTCGCAGAGCTGGACGGGATCATAGCCGCGATCCAGGCGGTGGGAGTCTAGGCCCGTCCGGAATTTTACCGCCGGGCTACCGGAGCAACAGCGAGCCCGGGACCGGGACCGAAAGTTCTTGGAGGAAAAGATGGCAGACTTCGAACCAACCATAATCGCGTTTGTTTGCAACTGGTGCACCTACACCGCTGCCGACCTCGCGGGCACCTCCCGGCTGACCTACCCCAGAAACGTACGGTTGATCCGGGTGATGTGCACCGGAATGGTGGACCCCCAGTATGTGGTGAAGGCCTTTTTGGCCGGCGCGGACGCGGTGCTCGTGTCCGGGTGCCACCCCGGCGACTGCCACTACATCAACGGGAATTTCAAGGCCCGAAGGAGGATCAAGCTTCTAAAGGAGATCCTGCCGCGCTTCGGCTTCGACGAGGGGAGGCTCAGGCTGACCTGGATCGGCGCGAGCGAGGGTGTTGATTTCGCGCACACCATGACTCAGCTGGTGGATGAGGTCAGGGCCCTGGGCCCCAACGATGTGAGAAGCCAGATGGTACTGTAACCCCCTTGCGCCGCGACGCTGCGGTTGGAGTGAGCCAATGGCGAAGATAGCGAAGATAGAGGTGACGGACAGCAATCCTCTCACCTCGCTCAAAGGTTTTTTCAAGTCACTTCTGGAGACAGGAGAGCTGAAGGGTCTCATGGTGCCCCAGCACCTTCCCATGAAAAACGTGGTCATGCCCACCCTGGTGACCGACCCGGAAAAGCTGGAAGGGGCCGACCCCCTGGCCCCCGTATTCCCGCTCAACGCCGCGAAGCTGGTGGGCAGGCTTACCCGCAAGCCCCTGCACGGCTCCGTGGCCGCGGTCCTCAGGCCGTGCGAGATCCGCGCGTTCATCGAGCTGGTGAAGCTCAAGCAGGGGAGCATGGAGGAGGTGGTGCTGGTGGGGGTGGACTGCCCAGGAGCGTACAGCAACGTCAACTACCCCCGGTTCGCCGGTGAGAACCGCGACGACGCGACCCTCAAGTTCCTGGGGAGCGCGCTGGATGGAGGCAGCACCGCGTTCGAGGACTTTGACATCAGTACCGCGTGCATGGCGTGCGAGCATCCCGTGCCCAGGAACGCGGACCTCTCCATCGGCCTCTTCGGAGTCGATGTCAACAAGGAGCTCATTATTACGGCCAATACGGACAAGGGCGAGGATATCCTGGACAAGGTGGGGCTCTCCGCCGCCGAGGAACCGGGCGCGCGCGAGGGGGCCATAGCCGCGCTGGTTGAAAAGCGCACTGCCTACCGGGACAGGATGTTCGAGGAGACCTCCGAGGCCACCTCGGACATAGAGAAGCTCAACAACTACCTGGCCAGCTGCGTCAACTGCTACAACTGCCGGGTGGCCTGCCCCGTGTGCTACTGCAGGGAGTGCGTCTTCCTCACCGACGCGTTCGACCACGAGCCAGTGCAGTATCTCTCCTGGGCAAAGGGAAAGGGCATGCTCAAGATGCCCACGGACACGGTATTTTTCCATCTTACCCGGCTGGTGCACATGTCCACCGCGTGCGTGGGTTGCGGGCAGTGCTCCAACGCGTGCCCCAACAACGTCCCCGTGGTGGAGCTCTTCAAGACGCTGGCCAGCTACACCCAGAAGGCCTTTGCCTACGAGGCAGGCCGCAGTCCGGAGGAGGAGCCGCCCCTGTCCGTGTTCCACGAGGCGGAGTTCCCCGAGGTAACCGGTGGGAAACACTAGGATTAAACAAGCCGCCCCAAACGGGCAGGTGTTCCGGCAATATAACGAGGTTTTACTGCCATGAGGAAAAAGATCGGCTCAGTCTTGGTGGTGGGCGCGGGGATAAGCGGCATACGGTCCGCGCTGGATATGGCGCAGCTGGGCTATCGGGTCACCCTGATAGACAAGAGCCCGAACCTGGGCGGAACCCTCGCGCAGCTCGACTACCAGTTTCCCAGCGACGGGTGCGGCATGTGCAAGATGCTCCCCCTTCTGGAGCGTGACCACTCCTCCCAGTACTGCCTGCGCAAGGGGCTGTTCCATGAGAACATAGAGCTCCTGCTCAACACGGAGATGATCGCGCTGGAAGGTGAACCCGGGAAGTTCCTGGCCACCCTCTCGAAGAAGGCCAATCCCGTTGACCCGGAGCACTGCATCGGGTGCGGCGAATGCTCCCAGGCCTGCCCCATGGAGGT
>JARFUL010000330.1 GCA_029289015.1 Syntrophobacteria bacterium
CTAATGGAGCTTTTCCGGGGGTGCGGCTACAAGGAAGTTAGGGCCAGAGAGCTTACCTTCGGCATAGTGATGAAGGTGAGCGGGGTCAAACCCTAGAGGTCGGCTCAGCCCTCCTCCTCCTCCGGCTCCCGGAGCGCGTGCTCCCTGAGCTCCTCGTCTACACTTTCCAGGAGCGGGATATCCTCCTTGACCCCTATCCCCATCTCCTTGAACTTCCTCGCGGATGGCAAAACCCTTCTTTCCAGGGAGCCCACCGCGTCGTTGTAGGCCCTGGCCGCGGTCATGAGCCCGCTTCTCAGCTTGTCCAGGTGGTTCGCGAAGGTGACGAGCCTTTCGTGGAGCTGCTTTCCCAGGCCCGCCACCTCTTTCGCGCTCTCAGCCATCTGCACCTCCTGCCAGCCCCTCGCCACGGACCAGAGGAGCGTAATCAGGGTGGTGGGGGTCGCGAGCACCACCTTTTTGCCCACGCCGTATTTTATCAGCTCCGGGTCGCATTCGAGGGCCGCGGCAAAGAAGGACTCGGCGGGGATGAACATGACCACGAACTCCGGGGTCTGCTCCAGGGACGACCAGTAGTCCTTCTTGGCCAGCCGGTTGATGTGTTCCCGAACCTGCTTCGCGTGCCGTTCCAGCGCGCTGGACCTGGCCTCGTCGGTGTCGGCCTCCAGGGCCTCCAGAAAGGCCCTGAGGGGCACCTTGGAGTCCACCGCGATGTTTCTCTCCGAGGGCAGGTGCACCACCATGTCGGGTCTTAGGCGCGTGTCCTCTTCCATGAGGGAGAGCTGCTCCGTGAAGTCGCAGTGCTGGCTCAGCCCTGCCAGCTCCACCACCTTTTTAAGGGTTAGCTCCCCCCACCTGCCCCGCACGTGGGGAGCTTTCAGCGCGGTGACCAGGTTGCCGGTCTCCTTCTGGAGCGCAACCTGGAGCTCGCCCAGCGCGCGCACCTGCTCCGTCAGGGTGCCGTAGGCCTCCTTCCGGCTGCCCTCGATCTCGTCGATCTTGCCCTCGTACTTCTTCAGCGCGTCCCCCAGGGGCGCGACGAGCCCCTCAATGGCCTTCTCGGACTTGCCGAACTCCCCCTTGGCCTCGGCCAGAAGCTTTTCAAGGGACGCCTTGGCCAAATCGTGGAAGGACTTCCCGGACACGCTCAGCGCGTCCTGGGCCAGGGCCTTGAAGGTGTCGGTGAGGCGGGCTTCCGCCTCCCTGAGGAGCCTTCTCTCCTCCTGGATGCGGGTCTCGGCCTCGCTGAACCGGGTCTCTGCCTCAACCCTTTGCTGCTGCTCCAGGGCCAGAGTCCCCCTGAGCTCGGCCTCCTCCTTTTCGGCCTTTTCCAGCCTTGCTGTCAGCTCCCGGGCCTTTCCTTCGGACTCGCCCGCGGCCCGCTCCTTCTGGGCAAGGTCGCGAGCCGAGAGCCTGGAGGCTATGAGCCAGCCCAGCACAAAGCCCAAGAGCGCGAGGAGCGCGCCCCCGGTAATGATTTGGTAAAGAGGAAGATTCATATCAGAGCCTCCGGTCCTACCAATTTGCCACAAAGGTCCGTTCCGGGAAACCCCTTTTTCGGTCCTGCCGCGATACCAGCTTGCTATGCTACCGGCCAGAAGCGCGTAACCGCTTGGTGAAAAGGTAAAGAGGAAAAGGTTTTTCAAGTGTATAATAGCTCAAATCTCCTAACGCTTTGACATACCGGCTACTTTAAGTAGAATTAGGCGATGGAAAAACGAGGACCAGACAGCAAGGTGTTCGTGGAGGAGCTGAAGGGCTTCCGCGAGGACGAGGTGGTGAGCTCAACGTTCCTGGTGGCCCAGAAGACCAGGCTCCTCACCAAGAGCAACAAGCCCTACCTGGCGCTGAAGCTCATGGACAGGACCGGGGAGGTGGAGGCCAGGGTCTGGAACAGGGCCGACGAAGCGGGCGCCGCGTTTGAGGCCGCGGACTTCGTTCGGGTCCGGGCCAAGATCGACTACTACAGGGAGATCCTCCAGCTCAGCGTCCAGGATATTGTGAAGCTGCTCCCCGGCGAGGTGGACCCCGCGCTCTTCACCCCCACCCCGAAGAAGGACGGGGAAGCTCTGTGGAAGGAGCTCCTCGGGTTTTTAAACACCGTAAAAGACGAGGGGCTAAAGGGGCTTTTGCTGAGCTTCTTCGAAGACGAGGAGTTCGCGGCCCTGTTCAAAAACGCGGCCGCGGCCAAGATGATGCACCACGACTACCCGGGAGGGCTTCTCGAACACACCGTAGCGGTGGCCAGGCTGGTGGCGTCCGCGTGCGACATCTACCCGGAGCTGGACCGGGACCTCCTCGTCACCGGCGCGCTGCTCCACGACGTGGGAAAGGTGAAGGAGTTGCTCCAGTTTCCCCACAAGGACTACTCCACCGAGGGCAGGCTCATGGGCCACATC
This sequence comes from Syntrophobacteria bacterium, assembly GCA_029289015.1. Lineage (GTDB taxonomy): Bacteria > Desulfobacterota > Syntrophobacteria > JARFUL01 > JARFUL01 > JARFUL01. Next base: position 2,400 of record JARFUL010000330.1, read on the forward strand.
ATCCTGGGGGTGGAGATGGTGGGTGAAAGGCTGGCCAGGCACCCCGAGATAGGCGAAGAGAGGGCCATGCTCCTCAAGCATTTGATAATCAGCCACCACGGGCTCCCGGAGTTCGGCTCCCCGGTGCCGCCCATGACCCTGGAGGGGTTCGTGCTCAACCTGGCGGACGACCTGGACGCGAAGCTCATGGCGGTGAGAAAGTCCCTGGCCAAGGTGGAGGGAGAGGACCCGGGGTTCAGCCCCTACCATAACCTGTTGGAGAGGCACCTGTACCGCACGGGCGGGCCCCTGGGCGACCCGCGCGGCGGGGAGGGCGACGATGAGCCTTAGGTCCATTGAGGGCCAGTCCGTGCAGGCCGACGCGATTATCCGGCTCATCCGGCAGGAGAGGCTCCCCCACGCGCTGGCCATAACCGGCATCGCGGGGGTGGGCAAGGCGGCCGCGGCCGTGGCCCTGTCCATGGCGCTCAACTGCCTGGAGCCGGTGGATTACGACGGGTGCGGCCGGTGTTCTTCGTGCACGAAAATCCTCCGAAACCGCCATCTGGACGTGTTCGTGGTGTGGCCCGACCCGCCCAAAAAGAAAAGGGAGAAGCTGCTCAAGGACGACCCAGAGCTTTTGATGAGGCACCGGGACATCCTGAAGAGCCCATGGCCCCAGGACGATGACCTATCCATAAAGATAGACACGGTGCGCGAGATAATACGCACCGTGGCCATAAAGCCCTTTGAGGGCAGATACAGGGTGATGGTCCTGCCCGAAGCGGACCTCATGACCGAGGACGCGGCCAACGCGCTCCTCAAGGTCCTGGAGGAGCCGCCCAGGAACAACGTGTTCGTGCTCACAGCAGGCAAGATCGAGAACCTTTTGCCCACCATCGCGTCCCGGTGCCGCCACATCAGGTTCGGACCCCTCGCGGCCGGGATAGTAAGGGCCGGGATCGAGGACGTCACGGATGAAGAAGCCTCGGTCATAGCAAACCTCTCGGGGGGCTCCCTGAAGAGGGCCCGCGAGATAGCGAAGACCGGGTTTCTGGCTGCCAGGCGCGACGCGGTGGCCGCGGTCAATGAAGCCGGCGACCTCGCGGGAAAGAGGCTCTTTCAGAGCGCGGACGAGCTGGGAAAGGGGTTTGTCGGGGGGCTGGACGCGATCTTGTGGTGGCTGAGAGACGTCATGGTGCTCAAGGCCACGGGCAACGAGAGCCGGGTGGTGAACTCGGACATTGCGGACCTCACCGCGGACGCGGCCGAGAGGTTCGACCTGGAGGAGCTCTTCGAGATCTTCGGCTTTTTGGACAGGCTCCAGCAGGGGATACGGTTTGCAAACATAGGGGAGAGGCTGGCCGCGCTGGTCGCGCTCTTGGTCTTCGCGGGCAGGCTCAAGCCCTGGGAAGCGCTTGGATACGGTCAACTATGGATAAGGTAGTAGGGATAAAGTTCCGCAGGAAGGGGCGCATAATGTTCTACAGCCCGGGCTCCTTCGTGCTCAATGAGGGGGACGAGGTCCTGGTCAAGCGGGAGGAGGGCATGGCCCTGGGCAGGGTGGTGATACCGCCGAAGCCCCTGGCCGCGATCGTGGCCCAGCAGAGGGGGCTCGAAAAGGTCTACCGGGTGTCCAACGAGGAGGACCTCGCGCAGCACATGGAGAACGTCGCGCTGGAGAAGAGGGCCGAAAACTTCTGCCGGGAAGCCATAGAGAGGCTGGAGATACCCATGTTCCTCAGCGACGTGGAGTGCCTGCTCGACGGCTCCAAGCTGATATTTTACTTCACCGCGGATGGCAGGGTCGACTTCAGGGAGCTGGTGAAGGTCCTGGTGAAAGAGTTCAGGATGCGGGTGGAGCTCAGGCAGATCGGGGTTCGGCACAAGGCCAAGATGATAGGCGGCCTGGGGTGCTGCGGCCGGGAGCTCTGCTGCGCCACCTTTCTCTCGGAGTTCAGCCAGGTCTCGGTGAAGATGGCCAAGGAGCAGAACCTCTCCCTGAACCCCTCCAAGATATCCGGGGTCTGCGGCAGGCTCATGTGCTGCCTTAGGTACGAGTATGAGACCTACCTGGAATACAAGGACGGATTCCCCAAGGTGGGCAAGCGGGTCGAGACCCCCAAGGGATACGGCAAGGTGGTCCGCCAGAACGTTCTGGAGGGGACCCTGGCCGTGAGCATGGAGGACGGGGGTGAGAAGAGCTTCAGTAAGGAGGAGGTAAAGCTCGCGTCCGCGCCCGGGCCCCAGCAGAAGAAGGACTGACACTCGTGAGCCGCGCAAACCAAGAGGCGCGGGGGGAGATAGATGAGCGACAGGTTCTACGTCACCACACCGATATACTACGTGAATGCGGAGCCGCATCTCGGCCACGCGTACACCACCATAGTGGCCGATGTGCTGGCCAGGTTCCACAGGCTTGCCGGCGAAGAGACCTTCTTCCTCACCGGAACCGACGAGCACGGGGACAAGATCGCTGAGGCGGCCAGAGGGGAGGGGGTGGACCCCAAGGAGCTCACCGACCGGATAAGCTCCATATTCAGGGCCACCTGGCCGAAGCTCTCCATAGAGCACGACTACTTCATCCGCACCACGGACCCGGCCCACAAGAAGGTGGTATCCGAGATACTAAAGAGGGTCTACGACTCAGGCGACATCTACTTCGACAAGTACGCGGGGCTCTACTGCGTGGGGTGCGAGCGGTTCTACACGGAAAAGGAGCTCGCGGATACCAACGGGCTCTGCCCCCAGCACCTCAAGCCCCCCGAGGAAAGAACCGAGGAAAACTACTTCTTCCGCATGTCCAAATACCAGGACTGGCTCAAGGGGTATATATTGGACAACCCCGACTTCATCCGGCCCGAGAGGTACAGAAACGAGGTTTTGGCCATGCTCGCGGAGCCCCTGGACGATCTGTGCATCTCCCGGCCCGTGTCCAGGCTCTCCTGGGGCATACCTCTGCCCTTTGACGACAGATACGTCACCTACGTCTGGTTCGACGCGCTCATAAACTATATTTCCGCGCTGGGCTACCCCGAGGCCGAGGACTATAAGAACTTCTGGCCCCGGGCCAACCACCTCATAGCCAAGGACATCCTCAAGCCCCACGCGATCTTCTGGCCCACCATGCTCAAGGCCGCGGGCATACCGCTCTACCAACACCTCCACGTGCACGGCTACTGGATCATCGGCGAGATGAAGATGTCCAAGTCCCTGGGCACCCTGGTGAAGCCCCTGGACCTGGCGGAGATCTACGGGGTGGACCCCTTCAGG
>JARFUL010000331.1 GCA_029289015.1 Syntrophobacteria bacterium
TGATCATCTATTACGCGGGGCCGGCCGCCAGGAGGTCAGGCTCGAGGAGATATACTTCGGCGGGCTTCTCCACGACATCGGCAAGGCGGCCTTTCTCATGTTCCTGGGGCAGGAGTACATTTCAGCCATCGAGGACGCGAAAAATGGCTGCGATATCGATGAGGCCGAGCGGCGGCTCTTTGACATCGACCACTGCCAGGTGGGCAGCCGGCTGGCCGAGCGGTGGCACTTTCCGGACGTCCTGGTGGAGCCCATAGCCTTCCATCACCAACCATTCGACAGCGAGGTTTCCCGGCAAAAGACCGCGGCCACGATTCACCTCGCGGACCACCTGTCCAAAAAGGGGGGAATGGCCGGAGAGCCGGTTTTGTATGAAGGCGTGTTTGTGAGAGAGGCCATGGAGCCAGCGGCTGCCGTCTGGCCCTTCTCGCCCAAGGTTTCTCGGCTCGGATGGTGTCGAGCTCATCCCTCCTGGGTGCCCTACCGTCCCCAGCGCGCTCTACGCCATACCTTCACGACCTGGGCCCTGGCAGCCGGTGAGAACGTTCTCTGGGTCCGGAATCAACTTGGTCACACCACCCTTGAGATGATATCCAAGAGGTACGGCCAGCTGCTCGGCCCCTCCGGGGGTGGTGACCTCGATAGAACCATCTCTGAGGCGGTCCATGCCCAGCTTTCTTTGTTCCACGTGGAGAAGGGAGGTGCCCCAGGTAATAGGTCACCCTGAGGTCGTCCCTTAGACGGGCTCTCAGGCGGTCGGAATAAAAAACGGACCCCGGAGAGGTGACTCCGGGGCCCTAAAGAGAACCCAGGACGCTTTACGTTGGGCTCTCCTCTTGCCAGATGGTAGCGGGGTCAGGATTCGAACCTGAGACCTTCGGGTTATGAGCCCGACGAGCTACCTGACTGCTCCACCCCGCGGTAGATTATCTTTATAACCCCTTCCCCCGATCCTTGTCAAGATGCTACATGGATAAGCCCCTTCGCCCCCGCGCGCGAAATTACACTGGAACGCGCAAAAAAAAGTTGACATTCGGGACAAACATACCTATAAAAGTTATGTTTACTAAACGGCAAGTTTAATATAATTAAACTTTTATGGAAGAGCTGAACATAGGGGAGAAGATAAAGCGGCTGAGAAAGGCCCAGAATCTCACCCAGGAGGAGCTCGCGGACCGGGCCGACCTGACAAAGGGCTTCATATCCCAGTTGGAGCGGGACCTAACCTCCCCCTCCATAGCGACTCTAGCGGCCATTGTGGACGTCTTGGGGGTGAAGCTGGCCGACTTTTTCGAGGACTCCCACCCTGAGACCTACGTCTTCAGGATGGACCAGCGGGTGATCAGCTCGGCCTCCACCGAAGGGGTGGAGGTGATGCTCATGGTGCCCAGCGCGCAGATGCGGCACATGGACCCGGTTATCGTGACCCTGAAGCCCGGCTCCAAGACCGCGCTCGAGACCTCCCACGAGGGGGAAGAGTTCGGCACGGTACTCAAGGGCCAGGTAATACTGCATCTCGACAGGCCGTACAGGGTGCAAAGGGGTGATTGCTTCTATTTCGATTCAGGACAGGAGCACTGGATGGAAAACCCGGGAAAAGTTGACGCGGTAATAATCTGGGTGGTATCGCCGCCCGTATTCTACTGAGGGGTCGAGGGACGATCCCCAGAATCGATGAATCAGGAGGACAAGGCCAAGAATGGAGAGGAGAAACTACATCAAACCTGCCCTGGGCTTTGGTATGCATCTTGTGATGGACGGCTACGGCTCAGAGAGGCATCTTCTGGAAGACATAAACCTTCTTTATGACTTCCTCAGCCTCTTTCCCGAGAAGATCGGGATGAACAAGATCATGCCGCCCTACGTCTTCAGGTACACAGGGGGCAAGCCTGAAGACTGGGGTCTCTCGGGATTCGTGCTCATAGCCGAGAGCCACATATCCATCCACACCTTTCCCGAGAAGAGCTTCCTTTCCCTGGACGTCTTCTCATGCAAGGAGTTCGACGCGGATCGGGTCATATCCTACGTCTCAAAGCTGTTTGACGTGGATAAGCATGAGGTAAAGGTCTTTGACCGCGGGGTGGAGTTTCCCAACCACATCAGGTCCGCGGCCCAGGTGACCACAAGCGACCGGATCCGGCTGATCAAGGAATAGATTCAAGGTTATATGGAACCGTCGGAATACGACCGAACTTGCCCCGAGATCCTTGGGCCTGCCGTAACCCCGGCAACCTCCGGGGAGGCGGACAGGTATGTCTTTGGGACTGCCCGGCAGGTCCGCCACAGAGGTAGAGCCACCTCTCCCTTTTGCAGAGCCTTGACCTTTATAATGCCGGAGCTTACGGAGAGCGCCGGCCCCCGTTAGTGTCCTCTAAATATTGCGACATCCAGGAGGCTTCCCTTGGCCGAAGATTCTTCCAAAGGTCTCTTTCAGAGGCTTTATCTATGGCTCAGAGGTTTGGGCTCCTCTCCTGAAGATATCCAGCAGGAGATAAAGGAGCTCATAGACGAAGGCGAGGAGCGCGGCGCGATAAGCGAGGCCGAGGGGACCATGATGGAAGCGGTGCTCGGTCTCCGGGAGACCGTGGTGAGGGAGGTGATGGTCCCCCGGACCGAGGCCGTGATCCTGCCCGTGGATATGGAGCTTGAGCAGCTCAGGGACCGGTTCGTGGAGACCGGGTTCACCAGGATCCCCATCTACGAGTCCAATATAGACAACGTCATCGGCATAGCCCACGCGAAGGACCTCCTGGGCCACTGGGGGAGGACCGACCTCAAGATACGGGACATGCTCAGGCAGGCCCACTTCGTGCCCGAGACCATTAAGCTCCACGAGCTCCTAAAGGAGATCGGCGAGCAGAAGTCCCACCTTATCATCGTGGTGGACGAGTACGGCGGAACCGCGGGGGTAGTCACCCTGGAGGACGTGCTGGAGGAGCTGGTGGGCGAGATCCTCGATGAGCACGACCTGGAGGAGACCCTTGTCTGGGAGGAGGAGGGGGGAGGCCTCCTGGCCGACGGCAGGCTCCCCGATGAGGAGGTGGCCGAGAGGTTCGGCGTAGTGCTCCCCGAGGGCCGCTATGAGACCCTTGCCGGCCTCATCACCCATATCCTGGGCAGGCTGCCCGAGCCCGGGGAGGTGGTGCTCCTCGATACCCTTGAGATGACCGTTCAAGAGGCGGACGACAGGCGGGTCCACCGGGTGAGGCTCAGGAGGGTCACCCAGGGCGAAGAACAGGAGGATAAGGCTTAGGTGCGCGACCGGGTAAACCTCAAGGGGTCGACAAGGGTCATCTTGGCCCTTTTTTCAGGCGCGCTCACTGCCGCGGCCTTCCCCAAGGCGGGGCTTTGGTTCCTGGCCTGGGTAGGGCTGGTGCCGCTCTTCTGCGCGCTCCAACACGCCCGGCCCAAGGACGCGTTGAAGCTCGGGT
>JARFUL010000332.1 GCA_029289015.1 Syntrophobacteria bacterium
ATTAAAGTAAATTGTGACAATGGCTCAAGTTTAAAATTCTTAAAGCATTTAAAGTTTTTTATTTCTATCTTTTTTATCATTTTAATACCTCATTAACTTGTACATCATTACTTAGGACAAAATATTCTCAATCTCCCCCGCGAGCCCCTCGGCAACTTTATTGATCTGTGCCTCATCCTCGCCCTCCACCATGATGCGCATCTTGGGCTCCGTGCCCGAGGGCCGTATCAGCACCCGGCCGGAGTTGCCCAGCTCCTTTTCCGCTCCCTGGGAGAGCTCGCTGATCTTCTCCATCGCGGCCTCGTCCAGCGCGCGCTTATACGTGACGTTCACCAGGATCTGAGGGTAGCGGGTCATGAGCTTTTTCAATTCTGAAAGCGGCTTGTCTTCCCTGAGCATCACCGCGATGACCTGGAGCGCGGTGAGGATCCCGTCGCCCGTGGTGGAGTGGTCGAGGAATATCACGTGCCCGGACTGCTCGCCCCCCAGGTTGTAGTAGGACCTCCGCATCTCCTCCACCACGTAGCGGTCGCCCACCCTGGTGCGCACCATCCTGCCGCCCCTTTGCTCGATGAACTTCTCGAGCCCGAGGTTGGACATCACCGTCGCGCAAAGGGTGTTGTGGCTGAGCCGGCCCCTCTGCATGAGGTCGTCCGCGGCTATGGCCATCATCTCGTCGCCGTCCACCACGTCGCCGGTCTCGTCCACCATGATGGCCCTGTCTGCGTCGCCGTCCAGCGCGATGCCGAGGTGGGCCCCCGTCTCCTTCACCATGCGGCACACGGTCTGGGGGTGGACCGCGCCGCAGTTCTCGTTGATGTTGCGGCCTGTGGGCTCTACGCCGTACTGCACCAGCTCCGCGCCCAGCTCCCAGAAGACCGCGGGCGCGACCTTGTAGGCCGCGCCGTGCGCGCAGTCGAGCGCGATCTTGAGCCCCTCCAGGGAGAGCTCCCTGGGGAAGGTGGACTTGAGGTACACTATGTAGCGGCCCCTCGCGTCCTCCACCCGAAAGGCCTTGCCCACCTTGTCTGCGGTGGGCCTCAGGTGGTCGATGTGGTTGCCGAGAACGAGCCTCTCGATCCGCTCCTCCAGCTCGTCGGGGAGCTTGAACCCCTGGCCGGAGAAGAACTTGATGCCATTGTCCTCGTAGGGGTTGTGGGACGCGGAGATCACCACCCCCGCGTCCGCGCGCATGGAGTGGGTGATGAACGCGATGCCCGGGGTGGGCAGCGGCCCCACGAGAAGCACGTCCGCGCCCATGGAGCATATCCCTGAAGCGATCGCGTTCTCAATCATGTAGCCGCTGAGCCTCGTGTCCTTGCCTATGACGATCTTGGGCCTGTGGTCCCCGTGCCGAAGCACGTAGGCCAGCCCCCTTCCAAGCTGAAGCGCGGTCTCGGAGTTCATGGGCGCGACATTGGCCACCCCCCTCACCCCGTCGGTTCCGAAAAGCTGTCCCATATATACGGCCTCAGTAGCTCTCTACCTGCTCGTTGATTATGGCATCCGCGACCCTGGCCGCTTGGACGCCCAGAGCCGCGTTGTGGACCCTCACCAGGTGGCAGCCGTTGATTATTCCCGCGGCCACGCACGCGACAGTGCCGATATCTCGCATCTTTGGGTCTTCCTTGTCAAGTATGCGGCCCAAAAAAGCCTTGCGGGAGGGCCCGATCATGATGGGCCTGTCCAGCGCGGCGAACATCCCCAGGTTATTAAGGATCGTGAGGTTTTGGTCAAAGGTCTTGCCGAACCCTATGCCCGGATCAACTATCACCTGGCCGAGATCCACGCCCCTTGACTCCGCGAAGGTGAGCCTCTCCTCGAGAAAGGAGATTATCTCGGAGATGAGGGAGCGGTAGGCGGGGGATACCTGCATGGTCTTGGGGGTGCCCAGCATGTGCATGAGGATGAGCGGGACCCCGGTCTCGGCCGCAACCTCGGCCATGGACTCGTCCTCCCTCAGCGCGGAGACGTCGTTGAGCATGGACGCGCCCGCGTCAAGAGCCCTTTTAGCGACCTCGGACTTCATGGTGTCTATGGAGATGGGCACCGAGACCTCGGCGGCCAGGGCCTCGATCACCGGGATGACCCTTCTTAGCTCCTCTTCCGTGGACACGGGCTCGGAGTAGGGCCGGGTGGACTCGCCGCCGATGTCCAGGATGTCGGCGCCCTCCTGCGCGAGCCTGAGCCCCTGCTCGATCGCGACCCGGGTGTCGTAGAAGTCGCCCCCGTCGGAGAAGGAGTCGAGGGTCACGTTCACCACCCCCATGACAAGCGTCCGGCGGCCGAGCTTGAGCGGGCCGCCATCCATGGAAATCTCGTAGAGTCTTCTCTTCACTTCGAGCCTTGCCGGAGTGTCGGTGTTCTGAAAACCTTTTTAGGCCTCTTCCACGGCCGCAGGCTTATCATTGGGAAGCTCTAGGTCGGGACGGACCTCGGTTATTATCCGGTCCAGCTCTGCGCCCTCCAGGGTCTCCTTCTCCAGGAGGTCGCCCGCGACCCTGTGGAGGACCTCGATGTTCTCCCTGAGGATCCCCTTGGCAATCTCGAAGCTCTCCTCCACGTACCTCCTCACCTCCGAGTCGATCCGGATCGCGGTCTCCTCGCTGAAGTCCCTGGCCTGGGCCAGCTCCCGGCCCAGGAAGATGTGCTCCTCCTTCTTCCCGAAGGTGAGGGGCCCCATCCTCTCGGACATCCCCCAGTTGCAGACCATCTTGCGCGCGAGGTCGGTCGCGGTGGAGATGTCGTTGGCCGCGCCGGTGGTCTTCTGGTTGAGCACTATCTCTTCGGCCGCGCGGCCCCCCATTAGGATGGCCAGCTTGGCCTTCAGGTATTCCTCGTCCAGGGTGTAGCGGTCGTCCTCTGGGAGCTGCTGGGTAATCCCCAGGGCACTGCCCCTCGGGACGATGGTGACCTTGTGCACCGGGTCGGTGTTGGGGAGCAGCCTCGCGACGATCGCGTGGCCCGCCTCGTGGTACGCGGTGGACCGCTTCTCCTCGATGCTCATGATCACGGACTTGCGCTCGAGCCCCATGAGGACCTTGTCCTTGGCTTCCTCGAAGTCCTGCCTGTCCACCTGGTCCTTCTCCTTGCGCGCGGCGAGGAGCGCGGCCTCGTTCACCAGGTTCTCAAGGTCCGCGCCGGTGAACCCGGGGGTGCCCCGGGCCACGATCTTGAGGTTCACGTCTTCACCGAGGGGGGTATCCCTGATGTGCACCCTCAGGATCTCCTCCCTGCCCCTGACGTCGGGAATGGGCACCACCACCTGCCGGTCGAACCTGCCGGGCCTCAGGAGCGCGGGGTCGAGCACGTCGGGCCGGTTGGTCGCACTGATGAGGATCACCCCCTCGGAGGACTCGAAACCGTCCATCTCCACCAGGAGCTGGTTGAGGGTCTGCTCCCTCTCGTCGTGGCCGCCGCCGAGGCCCGCGCCCCTGTGCCTTCCCACCGCGTCGATCTCATCGATGAAGATTATGCAGGGCGCGCTCTTCTTGCCCTGGACGAAGAGGTCCCGGACCCTGGACGCGCCCACCCCTACGAACATCTCCACAAAGTCGGAGCCAGAGATGGAGAAGAAGGGCACCCCGGCCTCCCCCGCGATGGCCTTGGCCAGAAGGGTCTTGCCCGTGCCGGGCGAGCCCAGCAGCAAAACCCCCTTGGGGATGCGGCCCCCCAGCCTGGTGTACTTCTTGGGGTCCCTGAGGAAGTCTATGATCTCGCCCAGCTCCTCCTTGGCCTCGTCCACCCCGGCCACGTCGTCAAAGGTGACCTTGCGCTGGTCGGCCTGCACCAGGCGGGCCCGGCTCTTGCCGAAGCTCATGGCCTTGCCGCCTCCCACCTGCATCTGGCGCATGAAGAATATCCATACCGCAATCAAGAGCAGCATGGGGAACCAGGAGATGAGGATGTTCACCCAGGTGGACTCGTCCTGGGGCTTGGCCTTTATCTCCACCCCCTTGTCCCTGAGCTTCACGATCATCTCCGGGTCCTTGGGCGCGTAGGTCCTGAAGGAGGAAGCGTCACTCCTGAACTTGCCGGACACGGTGTCTCCCTGGATCAGCACCTCGGACACGAGGCCCGAGTTCACCGCGTCCATGAACTCGGAGTAGCTGATCTCCTTCTCTCCCTTGGGCGAGCGGCTGAATATCTGGAAGAGGAGCACGAACATGAGCCCGACGACCAGCCACAAAGCCAGGTTTTTATAAAACTGGTTCAATACCTGCCTCCTTGAAGCGCGCAGCCCGGAAAAAAACCAACGTGCCAGAGCCGGACAAACACGCCCTATTGATCATCTAAACTTATAGCACACGGGGTGCCTATTTTCAACGTGTGTGTCCCAGCGGGTCTCTAGGGAAACCAGCGGTAACCTGCAAACCCTGAAAGAAAAAATCGGGCGCGGCCGGGCCTACCTTTCCAGGTGGGGGTTGAAGTAGCCTATGCCAACGCCCGGAAAGT
>JARFUL010000333.1 GCA_029289015.1 Syntrophobacteria bacterium
GAAACAAAAAGCCGGCGGACGCCTTTTGATCGCTCTTAGGCTGAACCTGGTCGTGTTTGCGGCCGCTACCCTTGTCATGGGGGCCTCGTCCTGCGATATGCTCGACAAGCTGCCCTTCATCGGTAAAAAGGCCGAGGTGAAACGGCCCAGAGCGAGAAGAACGGTCAAAAAGAAGAAGAAGGCCAAAAAGAAAGCCGACGAGACCATGAAGGTCGCGAAGGTAAAGCCTATATACGTCTACCAGCCAAAGGGCAAGGTCGATCCCTTTATGCCCTTCCTCAAGGGCTATGCCAAGCGCAAGGTGAGGGTACGGAAGAAGATTCCCCTCACACCGCTTCAGAAGTTCGACCTGATGGACCTCAGGCTCGTCGCGATCGTGTGGGGGAATTTCGGCAAGAAGGCCATGATCCAGGACAGGGCCGGAAAGGGCTATATCGTTACCCAGGGTACGCTCATAGGCAGAAACAACGGTTGGATAAAAAGTATTCTTGAAAACAAGCTGGTTGTAGAGGAGGAGAGGGAGGACGCACTGGGCAACATCGTCAAGGTCCTGGTGGAGCTCCGCCTGCCCAAGACCCCCAAGGAGATTCTTGAAGCGGGAGGTCTTGCGCGCGCCCCTGCACCCGGGGAGGAGTCTGCTGAAGAGGGAGCCGAAGAGGGTGAAGAGGAGAAGCTCGCAAGCGGGAAAGAGCCTGGTACTCCTCAGCCTCCCTCGGTAGAGATTCCCACCCCGGAAGAAGAGTAAATCTCGGAACCTCCTCATAAATAACCATAAAAGATTAAGGAGAGGTCAATGCTCATGGAGGCAAAACGCCTGAGAGTCGGAAGACTTTCAAGTATCCTGGCGATCTCACTTATCCTGTTGCTTGGCGGGGGGCTCATATGTTCCAGCGTCACAGCTCAGAAGGTCGGGTCCCTAGATAAGGTGGAGGTCAAAAGAGAGGGCGGTGCGGTTTTGATATTGCTCTCAGGCCAGCTGCCTAGAGACTATATCGCCTTCAAGGATATCGGCCCTCTCAGGATAGTGGTTGATCTGCCTGCCACCAGGCCCAATGTGATGCCCGCGATATATGTGGAGAACGGCCTGATCAACACCATCACCGCCACTACCCTCGACACCTCCGCAGACATTCCCTCGACCCGGGTGGAGGTGGGCCTCGACATGGAGGCGGGCTTCACCGCGAGCCATACCGCTGACGGGATAGTTATCTCCGTGGAGGTGCCCGGCGCAGCCCCCCGGAAGGCCGAGGTGAAAGAGGCGCCCGCGGTTGAGGCGCCGGTCCCTGCCCTGGCTCCCCAGGTTTCGGAGCAGGCCACCCTGCTGGGCTCCCTCACCACGGAGTCCGGCGACAGGATGAGCAGGGTGGTGGTGACCGGCAACGGCTCTTTGGACGACTTCAACGCGTTTGTCCTTACCAATCCCGCGCGCCTTGTGGTGGACATCAAGCGGGTCGGTTCGGCCCTCCCCCAAAAGAGCTACCGGGTGGGCGGGGCCATCATCAACAGGGTAAGGGTCGGTACCACCTACAGGGACAAGGTGCGCCTTGTGGTGGACTTCTCCGGCGACAGGGTGCGTCCCTACAACCTCATCGCGCGCGAAAATACCCTTGCCATCGAGGTGGGCAGGAACGGGAAGGAGATTCCCAGCCGCATCAAGGCCCTCGACTACCGGGTCCTGGACGACGGCAAGGCTATCGTCACCATCAAGACCGACCACAAACCCAGCTACGACATAAAGAGGGTAAACTCCAACGACCTCCTCATGACCCTCTACAGGACCACGGTGCCCCGGAGGCTCAGGAGGCCCTTCAACACGAGCCAGTTCCCCTCCTCTGCGGTGAACACCTTCGCGGCAAAGCCCTCGCGCAAGAAGCCGGGCTCCGTGGAGATGGCCTTCACCATGCGGGAGATGGTTCCCTATCACGTGGCCTGGGTGGGTGACGACCTGATGGTTGAGTTCGACCCCACGGAAAAGCCTGTCGCGCCGGCCATGGTGCTTCCCACGCCCGCGTCCGCCTGGAGGATGGCCGAGGCCGCGCCCAAAGAGGCCGCAGCCCCCGCGCTCATAACCGCGGCTCCTCTGGCCCCGGGCGCGAGAGTGCCAGGCGGGCCCCTTCTCTCCCTCGATCTCCAGGGAGCGAAGCTCGACAACGTGCTGAGGCTCCTGGCCGACCTCACGGACAAGAACCTCGTGGTGGAGCCGGGCGTAAAGGGCAGGGTCACCATGAAGGTGAACAACGTCCCCTGGCGCCAGGTGCTTGAGCTGGTGCTCAAGATAAACAACCTGGGAATGAAGGAGGACGGAAACGTTATCCGCATTGCCAAGGCCACCAAGCTCCACAGGGAGGCGATGCAGGCCCTCAAGCGCGAGGGGGAGGCCAGGAAGGCGGAGCAGAAAAAGGCCAAGATCGTTGAGGACCTGGGCAAGCTCACCACCGTGTACCTCCAGGCGAACTACGCCTCCGCGAAGGAGATGAGGAAGAAGATAGCGGAGGTGAAGAGCAAGGACGGGACCATCTCCGTGGACACCAGGACCTCCACCATCATCTACAGGGACTATCCCAAGAGGATAGAGAACGCGAAGGCCATTCTCGAGCGGCTCGACAAGCCCACCCCGCAGGTGCTCATCGAGGCGAGGATAGTCAACGCGTCGAAGAACTTCACCCGCAGGCTCGGCATCCAGTGGGGCGGGTCCGCCAGCAGGAACAGCGACCACCTTGGCGGCCAGTCCACCCTGTCCGGTCTCCTCGGCGGGTCCAACCTCGCGGTGAACGTG
>JARFUL010000334.1 GCA_029289015.1 Syntrophobacteria bacterium
GGGCTCGCGGAGCTTCCGGCCCTGTTCCACGAGCCGGCAGGGCCCTTTCTCCCGGGACTCTTGCGCGCGGTGATGGATAGCAGCCCCGGGACCGGAGGGTTCAGGAAGGAGAGGCTGGCCTTCTTCCTCGGGATGGTGAGCCACGCGTTGGCGGACCACCTGTTGCATCCCCTCATCTGGAGGCTGAGCGAGGGCGCTAAGGAGAGCGCGAGCATCAGGCACGTGCGCATTGAGTCGGCCCTGGACCTGAAGCTGGCCGAGGCCCTCGGGGTACGCCTCAAAGAGATGGACCCGGCCGGGCTGGTGGGCCTCCGGGAGAAGGCGAGCGAGCCGAATCTCAGGCTCTACGCCGAATTCTTGGCCAGGGAGTCGGGCAGGCCGGAGGGGGAGCTCTTGGCCGCGCTGAGGGAGTCCCTTGGCATCCAGTGCCTGGCCCTGGCCCTGTTCAAAAGCCGCGTGTTCGGCCGCGCGGCCCGGGTCTTCGACAGGGCCGGGATATTCAGGCGGTATGCCGCGCTCTTTTACCCCCGCTCGGTGGAACTGCCCCACCCGGAGCTGTTTTTTACCCTCTTCAGCCACACGGTGGACATCACCACGTGGGTGGGCCGGGCGCTCCTTCACCCGAGGGAGGGCTCAAAAGAGGGGCTTATGCGGGTGCTCGCGGTGCTGCGGCCCAGCGGCCGCGCGCCGGCGCCCTAGCCCATGGCCCTGATAAGCCGCTCCACAAAGGAGCCCACCTTCTTCTTCCACCCCTTCTTCCCGTAACTCCGGTGGGCCAGGTCCACCAACGCGGAGCCCACGATCACCCCGTGGGCCTCGTCCTTGAGGAGCCGGGCCTGCCGGGGCCCCGAGACCCCGAACCCCACCACCACGGGGTTCTTGGCGAGCCTCCTCACCCTGCGGAGGTTGTCCAGGATGTCCCGGGGCAGGGCCTTCCTCGCGCCGGTGACCCCGGTTACGGAGACGTAGTACAGAAAGCCGGTGGAGAGTTTATCGGCCTTTATCACTCGCTCGTCCGGGGTGTTTGGCGCGACGAGGAAGATGGTCTCTATGCTGTTTTGTTTCGCGGCCCTGGCCCACGGAAGGGCCTCCTCGGGCGGAAGGTCCGGGATGATCGCGGCGCACGCGCCCGCGGCGGCTAACCTCTTGGCAAAGGTGTCGAGCCCCATCTTGAAGACCGGGTTGTAGTAGGTCATCGCGATGAGGGGGAAAGATGTCTTCTTTTTCACCTCAGCGAGGGTCTTGAGATACTTCGCGACGGTGAACCCCGAGGTCAGCGCGCGCTGGGAGGAGGCCTGGATAGTGGGTCCGTCCGCGAGCGGGTCGGAGAAGGGCAGGCCCATCTCCATGCCGTGGGCCCCGGCCTTCTCCATCACCTGGGCCAGCTCCACCGTGGCTGCCGCGCTGGGGTCGCCCACGGTGAGAAAAGGCAGGAGCGCCTTTTTGCCGTCCTTTTTGAGTCCCCTGAAAAGCTTTCTAACGCTCACGTGAGCCTCCTTACCTCTTCCAGGTCCTTGTCTCCCCTGCCCGACAGGCAGATCACCACGGTCTTCTTCTTGGGCAGCTTCGGCGCGATCTCCACCACATGGGCCACCGCGTGGGCCGATTCGAGCGCGGGGATTATCCCCTCGAGCTCGGATAGCATCTTGAAGGCCATCAGGGCCTTGTGGTCCGTGACCGCGACGTACTTCACGCGGCCGGTCTCCTTGTAGTACGCGTGCTCAGGGCCGGTGCCGGGATAGTCTAACCCAGCGGCCACGGAGTGGGCCTCCTTTATCTGGCCGTCCCTGGTCTGGAGAAGGTAGGAGAGCGCGCCGTGGAGGATCCCCCTGGACCCCGCGGTGAGGGTCGCGGAGTGCTTGCCCAGGGAGAGCCCCTTGCCCGCGGCCTCCACACCTATCATCTCGGCCTTGGTATCCACAAAGGTATAGAAGAGCCCCATCGCGTTGGACCCGCCGCCCACGCACGCGACCATCAGGTCGGGCCAAGAGCCGTTCACCCTCTTCATCTGGGCCTTCACCTCCCGGCCGATCACGGACTGGAAGTCCCGAACCATCATGGGGTAGGGGTGGGGGCCCACCACGGAGCCGATGACGTAGTGGGTGCTCCGAACATTGGTCACCCAGTCCCGGATCGCCTCGTTGATCGCGTCCTTCAGGGTGCACGAGCCCTTCTCAACAGGCTCCACCCTCGCGCCGAGAAGCTCCATCCGGTGCACGTTCATGGCCTGGCGGCGGATGTCCTCGGTGCCCATGTATACGATGCACTTGAGCCCGAACCGGGCCGCGGCCGTGGCAGTGGCCACGCCGTGCATCCCCGCGCCGGTCTCCGCGATGATTCTCGTCTTGCCCATGGCCCTGGCGAGGAGCACCTGGCCCAGGGTGTTGTTTATCTTGTGCGCGCCGGTGTGGGCCAGGTCTTCCCTCTTAAGATAGATCCTCGCGCCCCCGAGGTGTTCGGTGAGCCTCTCTGCGAAATACAGAGAGGTGGGCCTCCCCGCGTACTCCTTGAGGTGCGCGGTGAGCTCCCTTTTGAACTTGGGGTCTCTCTTGGCCTTTTTGTAGGCCTCTTCCAGCTCTATCACTGCCGGCATGAGGGTCTCGGGGATGAACATTCCCCCGTACCTCCCGAACCGGCCCTTCTTGGTGGGGAGCATCCTTTTATACCTCCTTGGCTCTCTTTATGAATTCAGCCATCTTACCACGGTCTTTTATTCCGGGCGAGCTTTCAATGCCGCTGGCCGCATCCACCGCGAAGGGGTTGGCAGCCTTAATCGCGTGCTGCACGTTTTCAGGGTTGAGCCCCCCCGCGACGATTATGGGAAGGGACCCCCCGAAACCCCGGGCAAGGGACCAGTCGAAGCTCCTGCCCGTGCCCCCGGCCAGCCCCGGCACAAAGGTGTCCAGGAGAAAGTAGTCCACCGAGTCCGCGTAGCGCGAGGGATCGGGGGGACGGCCGCGGCCCAGGCTGAAGACCTTGATCACGGGCACGGGCAAGGCCCGGTAAAACTCCGGCGGCTCCTCGCCGTGGAGCTGGACAATGGTGAGGCCGCACCTTTCCGCGACGTCAATGACCCTTTCCGCCGGCTCCTTTACAAAGACCCCCACCTTTTCTACCGTGCGGGGAAGTCTTGATATTATTTCAGCAGCGGCCTCGGGCGCAACCCTTCTGGGGCTTTTCGCGAACACGAACCCCACCATATCCGCGCCCAGCTCCGCCGCGGCCAGGCCGTCTTCCAGCCTCGTTATGCCGCATATCTTCACCCTAACCGCCACCGAGAAGCTCCTTCAGCTTGGCCCCGGGGTCGGGCGCGCGCATCAGCGTCTCGCCGATGAGGAACCCCCTCGCGCCCGCGAGGTAGAGCATATCTATATCATCTCTTGTCCTTATCCCCGACTCCGCGACCACGGTGACACCTTCGGGCACCCGCGCCATGAGCCTGGGGGTCGTGTCCAGGCTCACCTCAAATGTCTTGAGATTCCGGTTGTTTATGCCGATGAGGCCCGCGCCGGCCCCAAGGGCCACCTCCAGCTCCTCCTCGTGGTGCACCTCCACCAGGCACTCCATGCCCA
>JARFUL010000335.1 GCA_029289015.1 Syntrophobacteria bacterium
CCTCGGCCCCTATCACCGGCCTCGCGGCCCGATGGTTTATCTTGACTAATCCCACCCTCCCCAATTTATACTTTTTTTATATCCCCCAATTCCCCGAGAAGTTCTCCCCATGGAAAACTACAGGAACATCTTGACCCTGAAGACAGGCGACAGGATCGTGCTCCGTCCCCTCAGCAGCAACGACAGGGAAGGGCTCATCGCGATGTTCAGCACCGCGACCAAGGAGGAGACCCTGTTTCTCAAGCACAACGTGCACAACGAGGAGCTCGTCTCCTCCTGGGTTGACGATCTAAACTACGACAGGGTCTTTCCCCTCCTGGCCACCTCCTTCACCGGGGAGATACTGGGCAACGCGACCCTCCACTTCAGAGAGGGGGTGCTGAGACACACCGCGGAGCTCAGGATCTTCATATCCGGCGACTACAGGGGCAAGGGGCTGGGCTCGGTCATGATAAAAGAGCTTCTTAAGCTCGCGCGGCGAAAAGGGGCCCAGATAGTCGCGGACCAGATGCAGGTGGTCAAGGCCTTCCGCAAGCTGGGCTTCGTCCGGCTCTGCGACGTGGACGGCTACTTCCTCAGGTCGGACGGGGTCTACCAAGACGTGGTCCTGATGCTTAACTACCTCAAAGAGATCAAGGATTTCGAGTTTTAGCCCCCCGACTTCCCCGGGTCGCGCGCCCCCGCCGCGAGGTAAAATCCCGGGAATAATCACCGCTGACGATTGAAGCCTCCGGGTGCGGCTGCGGCTGGCGAGGGCCTGTGCCGGAATAAAGAAAGCTGGCGGAGGCATCTCCATCGGTACTAAGCCGCAACCCAACTTGTTCCGGGTAAGAGGAGGGCTGAACTTATCAGGAGGCGCCCCTGCCAGCGGATCTTTATAATATTATAACATGTTTTGGTTTTTGTGGTACCCGCAGACCCGCGGCCGCGCTCCCTTGCCGGTGAGACGGGCCGGGAAAGCCCGGCCCGGGAAGGAAGGATCGGGGTTTAGCTTCCTCGGGATAGGTTCTAAAGCTCCATGGATACATATCGGCACAACACGCCCGGCCCTTTACCCTCCCATCCTCCTTTTCCCGCGCCACCCCAGGTGATATTATTCGGCAGGCCCGGTGCCATGAGATGAGATTCGACGCGCGCGCAGCCCGGCCCTCCCGCGGGCCCAAGGAGATGTTTTATGAAAAAGGTATACCTGGACCACTCAGCGACCACGCGAATGGACAAAAGGGTCTTCGATGCGATGATGCCCTACTTCAGGGAGAGGTTCGGGAACGCGTCCTCTGTTCATGGTTTCGGGCAGGACGCGGCTAAGAGGGTCGAGCGCGCGAGGGGCCAGGTGGCCGGGTTCCTGAAGTGCGACCCGGAGGAGGTGGTGTTCACCTCCGGCGCGACCGAGTCCAACAACCTGGTGCTGAGAGGGGTCACCGCCGCGCTCGGGAAAAACGGGCTTGAAGACATGCATGTCATCACCTCCCGGATAGAGCACGACTCCATGCTTGAGCCGGCCAGCGAGCTCGAAAGAAGGGGGATCGAGGTGACCTACGTGGATGTCCGGCCAAACGGGGTGGTAGACCCTAAGAGCGTGAAGCGGACCATTAGAGAGACCACGGTCCTGGTCTCCATAATGTATGTGAACAACGAGGTGGGCTCGATTCAGCCCATAAAAGAGATTGGACACCTTATAAACGAGGAAAACGCGCGCAGGGCAGGGGGCGCCGGGCGCGGGAGGATATACTTCCACACCGACGCGACCCAGGCGGTGAATTTCCTTGATTGCAACGTTGGCCTGAACCGGGTGGACCTCCTCAGCCTCTCCGGGCACAAGATATACGGCCCCAAAGGGGTGGGCGCCCTGTACGTCAGGGAAGGGACGGTCCTCGCGGCTCAGCAGCTGGGCGGGCACCACGAGAAAAACCGCCGGAGCGGCACCCTGAATGTTCCCGGGATCGTGGGGCTGGGCGCGGCCATCGGGCTCCTGGATCCGGAGACGGTGGAGAAGAACGTAATACAGATAGCAGCGGTGCGCGATCTTCTGGTGGAGGGCATACTCGGCTCCATCCCGGACGTAACCTTGAACACGGACCGGCAGGTCTCGACCCCCGCGCACGCGCACTTCTCCTTCGCGGGGGTGGACGGCGAGTCTATCCTCATCGGCCTCGACATGGAGGGCATCGCGGTCTCCACCGGGTCGGCCTGCGCGTCCATGAGCGACGAGCCGGCCCCCGCGCTTTTGGCCATGGGCATAGACCCGGCCCTCGCGCGCAACTCCATAAGGTTCACCCTGGGCAAAAACAACACCGAGGCCGAGATCGTGCGGGTTCTCGAGGTCCTGCCCCCCATCGTAAAACGGCTGCGCGAGATATCCCCGGCCTACAGGACGTGATGCGGGCCGGGGTCAGGGGCGCCAGCCCTCCGGGATTTCAAAGCCTATTCCCGAGCTCTTCAAAACCCGGTTGATCTCTAAAATAGAGAGCGGTTTTCGGGCGCGGAACCTGTCGAGCCATTCCTCGCCCATCCAGTCGCCGCACAGGACCATGTTTACAAAGAGGTGCGCCCAGTCCACCCTGGACTTTTCGGGCCAAAGGGCCAGGTCGCGCCAGAACTGCGCCTTTTTTGGCGGCGAAAGGGAGTTGTAGAAGGGAGAGAGGCTCTCGAAACTCCTCAAAAAATGGGCCCTGTAGTCCTTTCGGGCTATCGCGACCCGCCACCGGAACACCGCGAAGAGCCGGCGCGCGCTAAGGGGGTCCCTTTTCATTATGTCCAGGCCGATCAGGGTGTAGGTGGTGAGAAACCTCCTGAAACGAAGCTCCTCATGGCCGTACATCCCCGAGACCTCCGAGGGATGGGGAAGCTCCGGGCTTCGCGCGTGTTTGAGCCCTAGTCTTGCCGCAATACGTTCAACCACATTTTGGGCGCGGTCCGGGCTCCGGGTGAAGTAGGAGAGCCTCAGCGCGTAGGACTCTTCCGTAACATTGATGTAGAAGCCCGTTACGCTGCTGTGCCACTCCTCGCTTCTCACCAGGGGCTCTATCGCTTTGAGGGAGCTGTAGTAGCCCTCGCACCCGTCTCCCTCCTTCACCTGAAGGTAGAACCTCCCGAAGAGGTCCGTAGCGCTCAGTCTGCCAAGATCAAAGGGTCCTTTGGCCGCGCTGATGCGGCCGGTGACCCCGGCCGCGCGTTTTGCAGGGCTCGCGGCAGGCTTGCCGGGGAGGTGCGCGGCCGGCCTGCAGGAAGGCGTGAGAAAAAGGCCCACCAGGAGCGCGGTTAAGGACTTGAGCCTGATAGCTCCACCTAGTTTGAGCCGGATACCCATAGGGGCAATTATAGGCCAGGGCCTGTTTTACGGGAACCGGATTTCTTCGGTCCCTACAACGACAGAAACCCCCCCTTGTTAGGCGGGGTAAAGTGACTTTCGCCGTAAAATTATCCTCAAAAGCCCTAATTTCTGATGTATCGGTTTGCTTATCTCAGGTAATAAACAACCATTTTTTGCAAGTATCACCTGATTTGCTACGAAACCCTCGATAAAAAATGGGGGGTTTTGCAATTATGACTTGACAAAACAGTGAAATGCGGCTCAAGTAGTAGCGTTTGGGATCTCTCCGTCTTCTTCAGGCAACAAGGCGCAGGGTCGAGAGGTCCCAACCTTGTTGTTTTTCTCAGATGGGGAGGAGCGCATAGGTTGCGGGATGTTTTTTGGGTCTTCTTTAGCGGGGATGTAACTGCCAAAGACCACAATGCCGGGTGATTAGAGGGTAGAGAGATGGAGGGTGTAAAGTTCTGGCGCAAGCCCCTGGACTGGGAAATGATCCAGGTCACGCGGGGCCGGGTCCATATCTTCGAAGACCGGTGCAAGGGATGCGGGTACTGCATCGCATACTGTCCCAGGGATGTGCTCTCCTTCACCGATCGTTTCAACCGGAAGGGATACCACGTCCCCTCCGCGCTCAAAGAAGAAGAGTGCGTCAACTGCCACTTCTGCGAGATCATATGTCCGGATTTCGCGATTTATTCCGAAGAGATCCCCCAGCCCAAGGAGATTGAGCTGTGAAAGCAAAGGCTGTTTTGACGGGAGAGCACTTTATGAACGGCGACGTGGCCTGCGCGGAAGGGGCCATCGCGGCGGGGTGCCGCTTCTTTGCGGGATATCCCATCACTCCCGCCACGGAGGTCGCGGAGCACATGGCCGTGCGGCTGCCCTACCTGGGCGGCATGCACATCCAGATGGAGGACGAGATCGCGTCCATGGCCGCGATTCTGGGGGCCTCCTGGGCCGGTCAGAAGGCCATGACCTCCACCTCGGGGCCGGGGTTCAGCCTCATGATGGAGAACCTGGGGCTGGGGATCGTCACCGAGACCCCCTGCGTGGTGGTAAACGTGCAGCGTGCGGGCCCGTCCACGGGCCTGCCCACCCTGGTGGCCCAGGGCGACATGATGCAGGCGCGCTGGGGCTCCCACGGGCACTACGAGATCATCGCGCTCGTGCCGTCCTCTCCCCAGGAGGCCTTCGACTACACCATACGGGCCTTCAACCTGAGCGAGAAATACCGCGTGCCCGTGCTGCTCATGACAGATGAGGTGGTGGGGCACATGATGGAAAAGGTGACGATCCCTCCCAAGAGCGCGATCCGCCTGGTCTCGCGGCGAAAGCCCAGGGGGGCCAAGGCCCGCCACCAGCCCTTCAGCGCGGACGCGTCCCACATCCCCCCCATGGCCACCGCGGGGGACGGCTACTTTATGCACATCACCGGCCTCACCCACGACAGCCGCGGCTACCCAGGGATGGACGCGCCCACCCAGAAAGAGATGGTGGAGCGTTTGGTGGCAAAGATCCGGACCCACGCGGAGGAGATCATGGATGTTGAGGAGTACCTGCTTGAGGACGCGCGGGTGGTTCTGGTCTCCTACGGGGTCTCGGTGCGGTCCAGCCTGAAGGCCATGTTCGAGGCCCGGGACCGGGGAATGAAGGTGGGTCTTTTGAAGCTCAACACGGTGTGGCCCTTTCCCGAGCGCCGGGTGAGGGAGCTGGCCACAACCATGGACGCGCTCATTACCGTGGAGATCAACCTCGGCCAGATCGCGCTGGAGGTGGAGCGGAGCGCGGCGGGCCGCGCGGCCACGGACCTCGTGGGGCATGCGGGGGGCACCATCATTGAACCCGGGGCCATACTTGAGGCCATTGAAGCACGATGTTTGAACGTTTGAGACAAGATTGCGGGCGGTTTCAGCCGCGTGCCGGCCGGCTGCCAGGCGCATGAAAAGGTGAGAGAATGGGCAAGAAGAGAGGAAAGATGAAATCCGTCCATCCCTACGACGAGCTTTTGCGGACGGACCGTATTCCCCACATATGGTGCCCGGGCTGCGGCATCGGGACCGCGTTCTCCTCCATGCTGGCCGCGATCAAGGAGAGTGCGCTGCCCCTGGAGGATTTTGCCGTGGTCTCCGGAATCGGCTGTACGGGACGGGTCGCGGGCTACTTGAAGCTGGACTCCTTTCACACCACCCACGGCCGAGCGCTGCCCTTTGCCACGGGCCTCAAGCTGGGCAACCCCCGGCTCAACGTCGTGACCTTCAGCGGGGACGGCGACCTCTTCGCGATCGGCGGCAACCACTTCATCCACGCGGCACGGCGCAACATCGACCTCGCGGTCTTCTGCGTCAACAACTTCAACTACGGCATGACCGGCGGGCAGGTGGCGCCCACCACCCCCTACGGGGCAAAGACCGCGACAACCCCGATGGGCAATGACGAATGGCCCTTCAACCTGCCGCTATTGGCCTATGCCGTGGGCGCGGTCTACGTCGCGCGCTGGACAACGCTTCACGTCAGGCGGCTCACCGACGCGATCCGGGAGGTCTTCGACAGGCGCGGCTTCAGGTTCATCGAGATTCTCGCTCCCTGTCCCACGGCCTACGGGCGGCGCAACAGGATGAAGGCGCCGCTGGATGTGCTGAAGTATTTCGAGGCCAGGGTCCGTGTTCGCCACGACGCGGACCCCGCAGAAGCACAGATCGACCTGGAAAGCCCCATTGTGGTGGGCAAGTTCGTGGACAGGAAGCGCCCCACGTTCCTCGATTTGTGGTCCAAGCGTTACGCGCCGGATGAAGACGAGGAGGTCCACGTCGCGTAGAGCGGGTGCAGAGGAGAGGTAATGAGTGACGCGCATAAAGAGATCATCTTTACCGGTTTCGGCGGGCAGGGAATAGTTCTGGCCGGGCGGATCGTGGGGGAGGCGGCCTGCCTCCACGACCACCGCCACAGCACCCTGACCCAGTCCTACGGGCCTGAGGCCCGGGGCGGGGCATGCAGCGCGCAGGTGGTGATCGCGGAGAGCGAGATCTATTACCCCTATATCCAGAGCCCGCACATCCTGGTCTGCATGTCCCAGGGCGGCTACGAGCTCTACGCGGGGAGGCTTGAGCCCGGGGGCACGCTGATAATCGACGAAGACCTGGTGCGCGCGGACAGCCGCGCCCAGCGGGTGAACAGCCTGTCCATCCCCGCCACCCGCATGGCGGAGGAGCTGGGCCACAGGATGATGGCCAATATAGTGATGATCGGCTTCCTCACCGCGACCACCGGCGCGATCTCCCCGGAAGGGGCAAAAAAGGCGGTCGCGGGCTCCGTGCCCCGGGGCACCGAGGAGAAGAACCTCGGGGCGTTCAAGAAGGGATATGAATACGGCCTCGCCATTCTCAAGGCACGCGCCAAGAAATTGAAGCGAGAGGAAAACAGACGTGAAGGAAAAGACGCGGGTTAGGCGGGTCCTTATAGTGGGCGCCAACCCGGCCGCGATTGCCGCGGCCACAAAGCTGGGGGAGATGGGAATTCCCGTGACCCTGCTCGATGAGGCCGCGGATATCAACGGGTCCCTGGGAGAGGCCCGTTTCCGGTGGCCCAGCGGGCTCCCCTCCAATTTCGCGCTGCGCCCGGGGCTGTTGCGCCTCATGAGAAACCCCCAGGTTGAGGTTCGCACATCCACGGAGCTGAGCGGCATCAAGCGCATAGCCCAGGGTTTCAGGGCCACCCTGGTTCGAAACCCCACCTACATTGACCCTGACCGGTGCATCTCGTGCGGCAGGTGCGTTGAGGCCTGCCCCGTGGAGCTTCAGGACGGCGGCAAGCCGATTTTGGGAACGGGCCGCTGGGCGCTTCCCGGCGGCTATACCATCGACAAGCGCCGCGCGGCCGGGTGTACCGAGGGCTGCCCCCTCGGTGTCAACGTCCAGGGCTACGTGGCCCTGACCCGCGCGGGCAAATACCGTGAGGCCCTGGACCTCATCCGCAGGGACAATGTCCTGCCCGGGGTGTGCGGCCGGATATGCACCCATCCCTGTGAGCTCAAGTGCCGCAGACGCGAGGTGGACAGCCCCCTCGCAATCCGCGATGTCAAACGTTTTCTCGCTGACAAGGAGAGGGAGCGGGGAGACAGGCCGAGCCTTGCCACAGACTCCCCGCCCGAGCGGGCGGAGCGGGTCTGTATCGTGGGCTCCGGCCCCGCGGGGCTGGCCGCGGCGGCCGACCTCGCGCGAATGGGCTACCCGGTCACCATCAAGGAAAAGATGGCCCAAGCCGGGGGGCTGCTCCGTTACGGCATCGGGCCCTACCGCCTGCCCCGGGAGGTGCTGGGCGATGAGATCGCGGCCATAGAGAGCCTCGGGGTGCGGATAGAGACGGACGCGTCGGTGAGCCTGCCCCAGGACCTGGCCTCACTCAAGGAGCAGTTCGACGCGGTGCTGGTGGCCACCGGGAGCTGGCAGGATCATGTGCTGGGGGTTCCGGGCGAGGACCTCCCGGGCGTGTATGGCTGCTTGGAGCTCCTGAAGGAGATCTACGACGGCAACACCCCCGAGCTCCCCGAAGACGTGGCTGTTATCGGCGACGGCAATTCGGCCATGGACCTCGCGCGCGCGCTCACGCGCCTCGGGTGCAAGGTTACCGTGGTCTCGTGGTTCCCCCGCGATCTTATCCCCGCTGCCCCGGAAGAGGTTCAGGACGCGCTGGAGGAGGGCGTGGAGATCGTGGAGAGCGCGCAGGTGGTGGGCTTTGAGGGAAAAAACCGCGCGCTTTTTGCGCTCCGCCTCGCGCCAACCCGGCCCGGACCCCCGGACGCGAACGGCATTCCCTGGCCCGTGATCATAGAGCGCGGGGGGGAGTTCCTCCATGAATTTAAGTGCGCGGTGGTGGCCATCGGCCAGAAGCATGAGCCCCTCGGGATCGAAGGCCCGGGCGTTTATATCGCGGGTGACGCGGCCCGCGGGCCTTCATCCGTGGTGGAGGCAATGGGCTCGGGAAGGGATGCGGTCAGGGCCATCCATGAATATCTGAGCGGTGACGTGTGCGTCCCGGGTATTGCGTGCCACCGCCCCGGGCAGCGTGATTATCCCGAGATTCCCGAATCCCTGCCCCTGGCCGAGAGGGCCTGTGCAGCGTGCCTCGAGCCCGATGCCCGCGCCCGGGACTTCCGGGAGGTGGTTTCGGCCCTGGATGACGAGCACGCGCAGATGGAGGCCGAACGCTGCCTTATGTGCGGGGTGTGCAGCGAGTGTTTCCAGTGTGTGGAGGCCTGCGGCCCCATAGGCGCGGTTCGCCTTGACGACGAGCCCACAGAAGAGGTGGTGCAGGCCGGGGTGGTGATCCTCACCGATCCCAGGTGGGCAGGGCTCACCCGGGGCACCGACGTGCTCAGGGCCTATCCCCGGCGGGGCCGTGATCCCCACGTCATTACGTCCACGGTGCGGGGTTTTGCCGCGGCGGGGCAGGCCATGTCCCTCCTGGGCATGGACGACCTCAGGCGTCCCCTGATGGATTTCGGCTGGTCCCCTCCCGACGTGAGCCTCGCGCCGGAGGTGCGCATCGGGCTGTTCCTCTGCCGGTGCAACGACTCCCTGGGCTGGGACGACCGGATCGAGACCATGGTTGCGGGATATGCCCGGCGTCCTTCGGTGGAGCATGCGGAGATCGTCAATTCCATGTGCCAGCCCGACGCGGTGGAAGGGATAATCAAGACCATCCACCAGAAGAACCTGACCCGGGTGCTTCTGGCCTCCTGCGTCTGCTGCCCGCTCAACTTCATCTGCGGAAGCTGCACGGATCAGCGGAGCCTGCTTAAGAGCCTGCTCTTCAGCGGCACCGGGGTCAACCGGGCCATGTTTGAGACCTGCAACGTGCGCGGCGAGGCGCTGAGCTGGTTCAGGGTGGACCGGGAGCAGGCGCTCACGCGGCTCGAGGGGCTGCTGGAACGCTCTCTACTGCGCGCCGCGCGCCTGATAAGCATGCCGCTGCCCCACCGTCTCTTTAACTTCACCACCGTGGTCATAGGGGATTCCGAGGCCGCGCGAATCTGCGCGGAGATCCTCGCGGTCATAGGCCTAGCAGTCTACCACATCGGCGGGCCCAGGGCTCCCCTCAAGATACCCGGGCCGGCCCAGGAGGGGGTTCAGGTCTGGCAGGGCAGCCGCCTGCTCGGTATTCGCGGGCAGCTGGGGAACTTCAACGTGCTCTTTGAGTACGACGGAGAGACCCGGGAGGTGCGGGCCGGCGCGGTGGTCTACGGCGACAAGAGCAAGCACGGCCGGCTTCCCTACTCCCCCTCTGCGGACCAGCCCAGGCGGGAGGTGGAGACCGTGGCGCAGCAGTCCGACGTTCCGGGCATCCCTTTCATCATGCCGGGCGCGACCTCCATCGCGGGGCTCTTTCTCGCGCAGCCCCCGGGGCTCAGGATCTCGGACTCGGTAAAAGGGTATGCGGCCGCGGCCCTGGCCGCGTGCGTAAGCCGTCGCCAGGCCCGGCAGTACAAGGGATTTACCGTGGTGGTCAATGAGCAGTTGTGCCGCCACTGCGGGCGTTGCGTCCAGGCCTGCCCCTACCAGGCCGTGGCGTTCCAGCCCAACGCGCTGGGGCTCTGGAAAGCGGTGGTGGACGAGGCCCTGTGCAAGGGGTGCGGCAACTGCATTTCCGCATGCCCCACCGGCGCGGCGGACAGCCCCTACCGCAACCAGAAGCACCTGGAGAACATGCTGGCCGAAATCCTGGCCTCCTAGTCAGGCGGTCGGCCTTGAAAAAGTGGAATTGACTGACGCTAATCAACATAGGAAACCGGGTTCATGGAATCGTTGAAAATCATTTGCTTCTTGTGCCAGTGGGCGCCCCATACCTGCGTTCAGGCCCTGCAGGAACGGGCCGTTGCCTGGCCCGAGGAGCTCTACTTTGTGCGGATCCCCTGCACGGGTCGGATTACCAAGGCGCTGCTTCTCAGGGCCTTTGAGATGGGGGCCGACGGGGTGGCCCTGCTCGGTTGTTCCGAGGGCGCGTGCCGCTACGGCACGGGAACCGAGACCGCTGGCTATAACGTGGAGCAGACGAAGAACATCCTGAATCTGCTCGGCCTCGGAGACCAGCGTCTCAAGTGGCGGACCTTTCTGCCCCAGCAGGAGGAGGAGCTGAAGTCGTTTCTCGAAGGATTCGTCGAGCAGGTCGCAAATATGGGCAAGGTGTCGATCCGGCCCGATGTGAGCTGGGAGAGGCCGGCCAGGATCTCCCAGCCGGTGGTGGATCAGCTGCTCACGGAATACAAGGTCTACGCGTGCCAGGATTGCGGCAAGTGCGCCGCGGCGTGCTCTTTGGCCCTGGTGGGAAAACATTTCTCCCCCCGGGCCATCAGCCAGATCATTATGGCCAGGGGTGTCGAGAGCCCCGAGGTGCACGAGGCCATCTGGTCGTGCCTC
This sequence comes from Syntrophobacteria bacterium, assembly GCA_029289015.1. Taxonomy (GTDB): domain Bacteria; phylum Desulfobacterota; class Syntrophobacteria; order JARFUL01; family JARFUL01; genus JARFUL01. The sequence goes on from JARFUL010000335.1 coordinate 10,726, forward strand.
ACCTGCGGGCGGTGCGAGGAGAGGTGCCCCTCCGATGTTCGCTACATAGACTTCATCCGGGAGCTGCGCCAGCACCTGAGACTGAGCGGCCATTTCGGACACCCCTCCCACGGGGGCTTTTTCCACTCCCTGATGCGGATAATGGCTGGGACCCAGCACAAACAGAGCCGCTGGGGCTGGCTCCCCGGGGATATCGAGACCTCTGAGAAGGGAGAGGTGCTCTTCTTCGGCGGGTGCGCGCCCTATTTTGACGCGTTTTTCAGGCACCACCTTGACGTCGCGGTGAGCGACATCGTGGTGGCAAGCCTCAGGCTGCTCAACTTCTTCGACGTTCACCCGGTGCTTCTCGACGACGAGCGCTGCTGCGGGCACGACCTCCTTTGGACCGGGGACCGGGAAAACTTTGAACGCCTGGCCCGGGCCAACCTGGAGCAGATTCGCGAGCTCGGGGTCAAAAAGGTCATAACGAGCTGCCCGGAATGCTTCCTCACCTGGTCCAGAGAATACCTGGGCCTGGAGGACGATCCGGACTTCGAGGTGGTCCACCTCTACGACTTTCTCGATGAGGAGATTTCAAAGGGCGGGGTCTCCTTCAAGCCCCTCGAGCGCAAGGTTACGTTCCAGGATCCATGCCGCCTGGGACGGCTCGCGGGCAAGTATACAGTTCCCCGGCGCCTGCTGGAGCGCATACCCTTTAGCGCTTTCGAAGAGATGGCGGAGAGGGGGCCCAGCGCCCCGTGCTGCGGCAATTGCGGCTGGAACAACTGCGACAGCTTCGCGAAGGCGGTCCAGGTGAACCGGTTGCGCCAGGCCCACGCGACGGGCAGCGACCTCCTGGTGACCGCGTGCCCGAAATGCCAGGTCCATCTTAAGTGCGCGATGGAAGACCCGCACCTAAGCTCAGAGCTGGAGATGCAGATGCTCGACCTGGCCCAGATACTCGCCCAGACCATTGAGTGGGCCGATTGACCGCGAGGTTCATGGGCCGAAGTCTTTGCCTCGGCCCCTTAAGCCCGAGGGCTGGGGGCCCGACTGGACGAACGGAGGAAAGATGACTGAAGAGACCTGCCGTATCGGTGTTTACGTCTGCCACTGCGGCCTGAATATCGCGGGGCACGTTGACTGCCACGCGGTGGCCGAGGAGAGCAGACTGTTCGATGGGGTGGTGGTTGCCAGGGAGATCCTCTACGCGTGCTCCGATCCCGGCCAGGAGGAGATCAAAAAGGATATCCTCGAGCAAAAGCTGAACCGCGTGGTGGTCGCGTCCTGCTCCCCCAGGCTCCATGAACCCACCTTCCGGCAGATGATGCTGGAGGGGGGGCTAAATCCGTATTTGCTTGAGATGGCCAACCTCAGGGAGCACTGCAGCTGGGTCCACATGCACGACCTCGACGCGGCAACTGCTAAGGCCGTTGACCTGGTGAAGATGGCCGTTGCCCGGGCCGGCCGCCTCGACACTCTGGAGGAGATGACCGTTCCCGTGACCAAGCGGTCCCTGGTGATCGGCGGGGGCATCGCGGGGATCCAGGCGGCCCTGGACCTCGCGGAGAGCGGGTTCGATGTGGTCCTGGTGGAGAAAGCGGCCTCCATCGGCGGGACCATGGCCCAGCTGGACAAGACGTTTCCCACCATGGATTGCTCCATCTGAATTCTCGGGCCGAAGATGAAGGATGTCGGTCGACATCCTAAGATCACGCTCCACACCCTGAGCGAAGTCCGGGACATCCAGGGATACGTGGGCAACTTCACCGCGAAGATCTACAAGAACGCGCGTTTCGTGGACGAGAAGGAGTGCTCCGGGTGCGGGGACTGCGCCCAGGTATGCCCCGTGGTCCGCCCCGACGAGTTCAACCTGGGGCTCTCGTCACGCCGCGCGATCTACATACCCTTTCCCCAGGCCGTGCCCGCGTCCTATGTCCTGAACATGGACGAGTGTCTGGGACACAGCCCCCAGGTCTGCGCGAAGTGCCAGGAGGCCTGCGAGAAGAAGTGCATAGACTTCGACATGTCGAATAAAGAGATCGAAGTCAAGGTGGGGACCATCATCGTGGCCACCGGCCTGGATGTGTACGACCCGCGCCGTTTGGATGAATACGGCTACACCCGGTATGAAAACGTGCTCACGAGCCTGGAGTTCGAGAGGCTCATCAAC
>JARFUL010000336.1 GCA_029289015.1 Syntrophobacteria bacterium
GGTGTTGCTCGCGGGGCGAAAATGACCGGACCCTTGCTGTAGGGGCCGTGGAGTAACCGAGCGCGGTTATATAAAGGAGATTGTTGATGAAACATTAGAAATAAAAGCCAACCTTCTTTATACTGGAACATCCGGCAGTGCAGTTGACCTCAATTCAAGGATGACGCCATGAACTCTCTTTTGATCAGCATTGTTGTTCTGATCTGGTTTTACCTGGGGTACCGGTTCTATGGAGGTTATATCGAAAAAAGACTGGTGGAACCGGATGAAAGCCGCGCAACCCCTTCCCACACCAGGAACGACGGTATAGATTTTGTGCCTGCCAGGAAGTCGTTCCTCTGGGGGCATCACTTCGCGTCCATCGCGGGGGCAGGGCCCATAATCGGGCCGATCCTCGCGGTCTCCTTCTTCGGCTGGGGCTACACGACCCTCTGGATAGCCCTGGGCTGCGTCTTCATAGGGGCTGTTCACGACTACCTCTCCCTGATGCTCTCCGTGAGGAACAAGGGGGAAGGCATCGCGGAGGTAACCGGCGTGGCCGTAGGGGACCGCACCCGCATAGTCTTCGCGATCCTTCTGTGGCTTGCCCTCGTCTTTATTGTCACCGTGTTTGCGGTGGGCGGCGCCAAGGCGCTGATGGTAAAGCCGGAACTGGTAATCCCCACCCTGGGAGTAATCGCGGTGGCGCTGGGGCTGGGGGTGGCCATCTACAGGTTTCACCTCAACGTGACCCTTGCCTCGGCCGCGGCGGTGATCCTCGCGTACGTGCTCATCTGGGTGGGATACCATAACCCCGTATCTTTCCCCGCGTCATGGGGACAAAAGAGTATCCTCCTCATCTGGTTGGGTATCCTCTTCACCTACTGCCTCGTCGCGTCCCTCCTGCCGGTCTGGATGCTGCTTCAGCCGAGGGACTTTATCTCCTCCTTCAAGCTCTTCATCGGGCTGGGGCTGGGATACCTGGGGATACTCCTCGCGCAGCCGGTCATCAACGCGCCCTTCAGCAGGGGGGGGTTCTTCGTGGGCGGAAAGCCCATCTGGCCCCTACTGTTTGTCATCGTGGCCTGCGGCGCGGTGAGCGGCTTTCACACCATGGTCTCCACCGGCACCACGTCGAAACAGCTGGACAAGGAGACCCACGGCAAGGCGGTGGGATACGGCGGCATGATCATGGAGGGTGTCCTGGCCTTCCTCGTGGTCATGATAGTGTCGTGCGGCCTCAAGTGGGGCCTTGCACCCAAAGGCACCCCTCCGGAACAGGCCCTTAACTACTTCGGCAACGCGCTCTCGAAGAACTGGATCATCGCCTTTGGAACGGGCTTTGGCAACATAGTCGGCTCCATCCGCCTCCCCTGGCTGGGCGCGGGCTTTTTCGGGCTCATGGGCGCGGTGATGGTCAAGACCTTTGTTCTGACCTCGCTTGACACCTCCACAAGGCTCGGCAGGTTCATCTTCTCCGAGACCATTGCCAGGAACTCTCCCTTGCTCACCGGCAGGTTTGTATCCACCATGACCCTTTTAGTCCCGGCCTTCCTCCTCGCCGCGACCAATACCTACGGCAACATCTGGAAGATGTTCGGCGCGTCAAACCAGCTCATTGCCGCGATAGCGCTCATCACCATCAGCGCGTACCTCGCGGGGGTAAAGAAGCCCCGGATCTACACGCTGCTGCCGGCTCTGTTTATGACGGCCACCACCGTCTGCGCCCTGCTCTGGGGCGTCTTCAATCCCAATACGGGATACCTTGTTTCAGGGAAGCTCAACCTGCCGCTGGGGGTTATATCCCTCGCGCTGGTGGCCCTTGCGGCCATGGTGGCGGCAGACGGCCTCAAGGCCATCAATGCCTACCGCTCCAACACGAGGACGCCCATCGTGGAGTTAGCGGAATAACAAACCCATTACCGGAGGTAAGAGCCGTGCTTGACCATGTCTACATTGCCAGTGAACAGGATTTTAAGGACGGGGAAGTAATCATCGAAGAGGGGAAGTTCAGCGACTGGTTGTTTGTGATAATGGAGGGCAGCGTCAGGATATATAAGGACAGCCCTAAAGGACAGGTCACCATAGCCACCCTCGGCCCCGGGGAGATCCTGGGCGAGCTGGGGTTCATCGAGTCGGGCCAGAAGGGCAGGTCCGCGTCCGCGGTGGCCAAGGGGCCCGTAAGGCTGGGGGTGCTCGATAAAGAGAAGCTCTCCGCGGAATACAAGAGCATGTCCCCCACGTTCCGGGCAATACTCAAGATCCTGGTGCAAAGGGTTCGGTATACCACCGAGGTCGCGGTCAAACAGGCTGTAAAAGACAGGTGATGCGCCCCGCGAATCTGAGGCAGGGGCCAAAGGAGCTCCAGGCCGCCCGACGTACCAGCCCGCGTAGATCATGAGCACCGACGCGACAAACCAGGAGGTGGCCCCTATGGTGACCGGTTTTCCGCCGGAAGACGCGAACCTGAATATGTAATCCCTCCCGAAGAGCTTCAGCAAATTCTCAGCAGCCTGCCCTTCTCCCCGTCCTGGCTCCCGGCCTTCAGCGCCTCCTCGCGCACACCGTGCCAGTGGACGAACTCCTCCTGGAGGTTTTTGAGGCATCTGGTCTTGAACTTCGCGGTAAACAGCTTCGCGGCCTCGACCGCGACAAGGGCTATGGCCGCTACGGCAAGGGCCGGGGCCGCGCGTGCGAGGCGTGCCACGGCCGGGGAAGGGCTCTTTTCAGGCGCGGGGCCGGACCTGGCGCTCACAAAGCCGTCCCTGCCCGCGCTCCCGGGATTGAGGCTTCTCAACCCCGGGGAAAAGACCCGGCTCCTGGAAAAGTCGAAGACCTATCGCAGGTGGCGTTACAGGGCGCTCCTCTGGGATGTTGGAAAAAGAGAAGACCGCCGCGGGAACAAGGCTGGGAAAAGATGAAGCCCGGCTGATCAGACCTTGCGCGCGCCCAGCCTGAGGCTGTTCATCACCACGGTAACGCTGCTCAGCGCCATCGCGGCCGCGGCCATGGCCGGGTGGAGGTCCCTGATGAACCCCGGCACCCACGGGACGGTGTGCAGCACGCCCGCGGCTACCGGCACCAGGGCCACGTTGTAGAAGAAGGCCCAGAAGAGGTTCTGCTTGATGGTGCGCATGGTGGCCCTGGAGAGCCTGATGGCCCTGGCCACGCCGGACATCTCTCCCCCCACCAGGGTTATGTCGCTGGCCTCCATGGCCACGTCGGTGCCGCTCCCTATGGCCACCCCCACGTCGGCCCGCGCGAGCGCGGGCGCGTCGTTTATGCCGTCTCCCACCATGGCCACCACCTGGCCGGACTGAAGCGCCTGGCGCACCACCTCCTCCTTGGTCTCCGGCAGAACCCCGGCCACCACCCTGGCTATGCCCACACTGCCCGCAATGGCTCTCGCGGCCTGCTCGTTGTCGCCGGTGAGCATTACCGGAGTGATACCCATGCCTTTAAGCTCCGAGATCGCTTCGGACGCGCCCGGTTTCTCCTCGTCGGCCACGGCCAGGATACCGGCCAGCTCGCCGTTGATCTCGGCCAGCATCACGGTCTTGCCCTTGGAGGATATCTCCTCCACCAGCTCCAAGACCCGCTCGCCCGGGTCGAACCAGCCCGGCTTTCCCACCCGGACCCTGTGGCCCGAGACCCGCGCCTCAAGACCGAACCCGCTGGCCGCGCGGAAATCCTCAACCCCCTCAAGAGTAATGCCACGCGCTCTAGCCCCGTCCACCACAGCCCTCGCTATGGGGTGCTCGGACCCGGACTCCGCGCTGGCCACCAGCGCGAGCGCGTCCTCGCCATCGCTACCCAGGGGAATCCAGTCGGTGAGCGCGGGCTCGCCCTTGGTGATGGTGCCGGTCTTGTCGAACAT
>JARFUL010000337.1 GCA_029289015.1 Syntrophobacteria bacterium
CCCTCGCGTCCACCCTCGCGCCCTTTTTGAGGAGAATCTCAAGGACCTCCCTGTTGCCGTACTCCACCGCAACGAAAAGCGGGGTGCAGCCCTCCTTGTTCCTCGTGTGGATGGACGCGCCCTTGGCCAGAAGAAGCAGAAAGAGCTTGGGCGAGCCCCTGGACGCGGCCAAAATCGGGGTCCAGCCGTACCGGTCCCTGGCCTCGATCTTCACGCCCTTCTCAAGGAGCAGCTCCACCATCCCCGTGAGGCCGCGGTAGGACGCGAGAAAGAGCGGGGTCCTTCCCGCGCGGTCCCTGGCCTCGATCTTCGCGCCCTTCTCAAGGAGCAGCTCCGCCATCCCCTTTTTGTCGCAGGAGACCGCAATGTGAAGCGGGGTGTCCCCGCGCTGGTCTGTGGCGTTCAGGCGCGCGCCCACGGACATGAGCAACTCCACCAGCTCTCTCTTGCCCCCCTCGATCGCGAACCTGAACAGGGAGTAGCCGCCGGACTCCTTATTGAGGTCCGCGCCGCTCTTTGCCAAAAGCCTGAAAATATCCTTATGGCCGCCGGTGAACGCGAGGAAGATAAGGGAGGACTCGCCCCGCTTCCCGGCAAAGTTTACGTCCGCGCGCTCTGAGATCAAAAACTCGCAGACCTCCCTTTGGCCGTGGGCCACCGCATAGTACAGCGGGGTGCGACCGTAATTGTCCTTCCCGTCGGCCTGGGCACCCCCGGCCACCAGCTCCTTCACCCTTTCGAGGTTGCCGGACTTAGCGGCCTCGTGGAGCTCGCCGGCCAGGGCCAGCCCGAAGAAGGCCAGGGCCAGCGCAAGTGCGAGTATGCCCGCTCTAAATAGTTTCATGCCGGCCTAAGTGTAGCTCCTCTCTCCGAATATCGCGGTGCCCACCCGCACGATGGTCGCGCGCTCCTCTATCGCGACCTCGAAGTCCGCGGTCATGCCCATGGAGAGCTCCTTGAACGAGGCCCCCTCTATGGACCAGGAGGCCGCGCGGTCCCTTATCCTTCTCAGTTCGGCAAAGTAGGGGCGCACCTCCTCCGCTGGGAGAAACGGGGGCACGGTCATGAGGCCCAGGAGCTCGATGTTCTCAAGGGACGCTGCCAGCTCGGCAAGCTCCCTCAGCCCCTCGGGAAGGACCCCGGCCCTTTGCTCCTGGCCCGTCAGGTTCACCTGGATGAGCACCTTCTGGCATACCCCGGCCTTGGCCGCGCGCCTGTCGAGCTCCCTGGCCAGCTTCGGCCTGTCCAAGGTGTGGATGAGGTGAAAGAGCCTCACCGCATACTTGGCCTTGTTGGTCTGGAGCGGCCCGATAAGGTGCCACCGCACCCCTTGGCCCGCGGCCTCGATCTTGGCTCTCGCCTCCTGGACGTAGTTCTCCCCCAGGTCGAGGAGCCCGGCCCGGGCCGCGTCCCTTGCCGCGGCCGCGGGGTGGGTCTTGGTCACCCCCACGATGGTTATCTCGCGCGGGTCCCTGCCCGCCCTGCCCGCCGCGGCCGCGACCCGTTGCTCAACCTCTTTCAGGTTCTTCGCAATGGTCTCTATCATGGTCTTACGGCCCCAAACGCGCGGGCTATGCCGAGGCGGTGGAGCTCGTCCACCACCTCCGCCAGGGGCAGCCCCACCACGTTGGTGTAGGAGCCCCTCACCTCCTTCACGAAGAGGGCCGCGCGGCCCTGGATCGCGTATCCGCCCGCCTTGTCAAAGGGCTCTCTGGTGGCCGCGTACCCCTCTATCTCCTCCCTTAGGAGCTCCTTGAAGACCACCTCGCTCGTCACGGTCTTGAAGACCCCCGAGTCCTCCCCGTGCCGGATGATCGCGAACCCGGTTATCACCCTGTGGGCCCTGCCCGAGAGCATCTCGAGCATCCTGTGGGCCTCCTCGGTGGTGCGGGGCTTGCCCAAGACCTCGGACCCGGCCACCACCACGGTATCCGCGGCCAGGACCCACCTGCCCGGCCTCCTTTGGGCCACCGCGGCGGCCTTTTTTATCGCCTGGGCCAGCGCGAAGTCCGCGGGGTCGCCCCCAGAGAACTCGTCCTCCACCGCGAGGGACACCTCCCGGTCGAAGACGAGCCCCGCAGACTCGAGGAGCTCTATCCTCCTCGGGGACGCGGACGCGAGTATGAACCCTTCGTCGGACCCCACCGCCTAATCCTCCAGCCCGAATACGGCCCGCGCGTTGGCCGTGGTCTGGCGGGCCACCTCTTCAAGGGACGTGTCTCTAATTTCAGCCACCTTTTCGGCCACGTGCTTCACATAGGCCGGCTCGTTCTGGGACCCCCGGAAGGGGGTGGGGGTGAGAAAGGGGCAGTCCGTCTCCATGAGGAGCCTCTCCATGGGGGCCCTTTTCACAACATTTTGAAGCACACCGGCCTTTTTATAGGTCACCACCCCGGGGATGGAGAGGTAGCAGCCGAGATCGAGGCACCTCTTCGCGAAGGCCCAGTCCCCGGAGAAGCAGTGCATCACTATGCCCTTTAGGTCCTGGGCCCGGTCCTTGAGGATGGAGTAGACGTCCTCGTGCGCGTCCCGGTCGTGGATCACCACTGGGAGCCCCACCTCCCGGGCCACGCCAAGCTGGGTGCGAAAGACCTCCCGCTGCACCTTCCTCGGCGAGCGGTCCCTGAAGTAGTCGAGCCCCATCTCTCCCAGGGCCACCACCTTGGGCGACGCGGCCAGCACCTTGAGCCTGTCGAGCCCTGAGTAGACCGCGCGGCCCGCGCCGTGGGGGTGGAACCCCACCGTCGCGTAGACCCCTGGCCACTGCCGGGCCAGCGCGACCGCCGCGCTGGAGGAGTCCGCGTCTATGCCTATGGTCACTATGGTGCCGACCCCGGCCTTCCGTGCCCTGTCTATGAATAGGGCCTCCCGGTTCCTCGGCTTGAGGAGGTCCAGGTGCGCGTGGGTGTCTATCAGCATCGCTTCTCCTTATTCGGTTCGTGGGGCCAAGTATAACGAAGCTCCGTGCGGCCAACCACCCTTTTTCTTGACCCCGGGGACGAAGCGGGCCATGATTTTGGCAGGTGCCGGGGTAAAAAATTCCCAACCCACGCGGCCAAAGCCCAGGGCCGTGGTCCTGGGTGCAGACCCGCTAACGCGTTATAAATACACGGTAAGGCGCTAAATACCCATCGTTAGGTGCCGTGAGGCGTTTATGGAGATATGGATAATGGGGGCCGGCAGGTTCGGAAGGCTCGCGCTGAAAAGGCTCTCGGCCCGGCACCCGGAGGCCCTCTTCACCGTGGTGGACCTGAGGGAGCCCCGGGACCTCCCCCGGGGTGTGAGGGCGGTCCGGGGGGACGCGGCCCGGTTTGTCTTCGAGAACCTCCACGAGCGGGTCCGGTGGATCGTGCCCGCGGTGCCCTCCCACCTCGCGTTTGAGTGGCTCCTCATGAGGCTCGGGCCCGGAGCATCGCGGGTCCCGGTCCCCGAAGAGGTGGCAGACAGGCTCTCGGAAGCGGGGGTCCCGAGCGTCTACAGGTCAAAGGACGGCTCCCTCGCGCTCTCCATGGCCGCGTTTCTCTGCCCCGACGACTGCACCGAGCCCCGGGGCTTCTGCCCGGCCACGGGCGAGAAGCGAGAGAGGAGTCTCTTTTCGATCCTGGAAGATATGGACACCCCGGCCCGTCCCATCAAGGTCCTGAGGTCCCGGCAGTTAGGTCCCGGGGTGGGGGGCTTTGGGCCCCTGGACCTCTTATCGCTCGAGCACGCGATCATGGAAAGGAAAACCGCGCTCTGGACCACAGCGTGCCGCTGCCACGGGGTGATAAGCGGGCTGGAGAAGCTCCCTATTCCATGAGGCCAGGCATACTTAGAGGGGGACAGTCCCTTGACTGTGTACCCGCAAGGCTTTAAGATTAAGCCCCAGGCTCCCTTTAAGGAGAACTCTGGATGGAGAGTAGCGACAACCCGGTGCTGGAGGCCATCTACGCCAGGCGCTCGGTAAGGACCTACACCGACGAGCCGGTGGCCGACGAGTTGCTCTACGAGGTGCTCAGGGCCGGGTCCTGGGCCCCCTCAGGGCTCAACAACCAGCCCTGGCGTTTCGCGATAGTCCGGGACCCCTCCGTCAAGGACGAGCTCGCGGGGCTCACCCGCTACGCGAAGATAGTCCGGTCCGCAAACGTCCTGGTCGCGGTCTTTCTGGACGAGGATTCCAGCTACGACGTGGAGAAGGACCGCCAGGGCATAGGAGCGTGCATCCAGAACATGCTCTTGGCCGCGCACTCCCTCGGACTGGGCGCGGTCTGGCTGGGGGAGATTCTCAAAAATAGGGACAAGGTGAGGGAGGTTTTGGAGCTTTCGCCCGGCCTCGACCTCATGGCTGTGGTGGCCCTGGGCCACCGGGCGCGCACCGACCAGACCTCCAGCCGCAGGGAGCTGGGTGAGCTCATCGTCAAGGAATGTTAAGGAAAATACCCCTTAGGGGAGGAGTTTAATGATCCTGGAATACCGCGAAGTGGGAATGCTGATGACCAACTGCTACCTCCTGGGAGACGAGACCACCGGGGAGGGGGTGGCCATAGACCCCGGAGACAACGGCGCGGCCCTGGCCGAGTTTTTCAGGAGCCACGGGCTCACCCTTAAGTATATCCTGTTCACCCACGGCCACTTCGACCACGTGATGGGCGCGGGCCAGCTAAAGGAGACCCTGGGGGGCGAGATACTCGTGCACCCGGACGACACGCCCATCCTTGAGGACACCTCCTTCGGGGGGCTCTTCGGCATAAGCGGCGTCAAGAAGCCCGAGCCGGACGGCTTTTTCGAGGAGCACGACATCATCGAGTGCGGCGCCATGAAGTTCAAGGTGATACGCACCCCCGGCCATACCCCGGGGTCCGTCTCCTTCGAGCTCGTGGACCAGGGTATCGTGTTCGTGGGAGACACCCTCTTCGCGGGGTCCATAGGCCGCACCGATTTCCCCGGCGGCTCCTACGAGCAGCTTATCGGCTCGGTGAGGGAAAACCTCTTTCCCCTGGGAGACGATGTCACGGTATTTCCCGGCCACGGCCCCCAGACAACCATAGGCCAGGAGCGAAGATACAATCCTTTCTTCTGATATAGCCGGGCCCCGGTCCGGCCGAGACGGCGGAGCCCCTTTCTTCGGGGTTGGCCCGCCCGTGGAGGTTTATTACGATGAGAACGACGCTGAAAGGGCTGGTGTTGCTTATGGCCGCTCTGTTCATTATAGGCGGCCTGTCCCAGGGTTGCGTTCCCTCCACCAAGGCGACCACTAGGGGCGAAGGGGGAGCCAAGGTCAAGGACGAGGGGCCGATCCCGGTCTACTACGACTTTGACGACGTTCTGGTGCCTTCGGAGCTCAAGATGGACAAGAAGTCCTCCTTTGTTTACGCGACCCCCAACTTTGCGTCCGGGGTCCTGGTGATGGACGGCTTCGTGGACGCGGACTCCCTGGTCGCGTTCTTCAAGGAGAACATGGCCAAGGACGGCTGGTTCCTCAGGTCGTCGTTCCGCTACCGCCGCACCATCCTCGTCTACCAGAAGGGCAACCGGGACTGCCTTATCACCATTGTGGACGCGATGACCAGGACCCACGTGGAGATATGGTTGGCCCAAAACGTGGTGGGAGCCGCTGGCGGCCCACCGGCAGCGGGGGAATAGACCGGCTTTGTCCCTTAAAGGAAGGCGAATCCTGCTCGGTATAACCGGCTCCATCGCCGCGTTCAAGGCCGCGGAGCTGGTGAGGATGCTCACCGGTGCGGGGTGTGAGGTTCGGGTGGTGATCACCGCCGCGGGCGCTAGGTTCGTGGGGCCGCTCACCTTTGCCGCGCTCACCAATAACCCGGTATCCCAGGATCTCTTCTCCCCGGACCAGGAGTCCAGGTTCAGCCACCTCGACCTGGCCCAGTGGGCCGATGTTGCGGTGGTGGCCCCGGCCACGGCCAACACCATAGGCAAGATCGCGGCCGGCATAGCGGACGATTTGCTCTCCACGGTGCTCCTCGCGGTGACGTCGCCCGTTCTGGTCTGCCCCGCGATGAACCAGGCCATGTTCAAGAACCCCATGGTCCAGGCCAACCTCAAAAGGCTCAAAGAGTTCGGCGTGGAGGTGGTGGGCCCGGCCCGGGGGGACCTCGCGTGCGGCGAGGAGGGCGAGGGCAGGCTCTCGGACCCGGGCGAGATAATCGCGCACATCGAGAGGGCGCTCTCGCCGGGGCTGCTCAAGGGTTTCAGAGTGTTGGTCTCAGCGGGTCCCACCAGGGAGTTCCTGGACCCGGTGAGGTTCATATCCAACCCCTCCACCGGCAAGATGGGGTTCGCGCTGGCCCGGGCCGCGTGGACTTTGGGCGCGGAGGTCTCCCTGGTCACAGGCCCGAGCTTTCTCGGGGATCTCCCCGGGGTGTCGATGGTCAGGATAACCTCGGCCCGGGGCATGAAGAGGGAGGTCGAGGGGCTCTTCGAGGACGCGCACGCGGTGATTATGGCCTCCGCGGTCTCCGACTTCAGGCCCCTTGAGGCCAATACCGGCAAGGTCAAGAAGGAGGACGCATCCCTCACGCTGGACCTGGCCCGAAACCCGGACATTCTCGCTTCCCTGGGCCAGAAAAAGGGCGAAAGAGTGCTGGTGGGCTTCGCGGCGGAGTCGGAAGACCTGAGGGAAAACGCCAGAAAGAAGCTCAAGGCCAAGAACCTCGACTTCATCGTTGCCAACGACATCACCAACCCCCAGGCCGGTTTCGAGACGGATACCAACCTGGTGACCATCTTGTACAGGGACGGGCAGACCGAGGAGTTCCCCCTCATGTCCAAGCACGAGGTGGCCCAAAAAGTGGTGGCCAGGGTGGCAAGGCTCCTTGAAGAGAAGAGCAAACCCTGATAATGAGTCCCGCGGACACACAACGCCGGGCCCCGTCGGGCATCCGGCCGAGGGAGCTCACCCGCCGCCTCAGGGTGCTCAGGGGGCTCGGGGTGGAGCTGGTGCCCAGGAGCCTGCTGGGCCGGGATCCCGCGGCTCTTCTGGCCGAGGTCGCGGCCGAGGTGAAAGCCTGCCGCAGGTGCCCCCTGGGCAAGACCCGGAAAAACGCGGTGCCCGGAGAGGGCAGCCCCACAGCCAGGCTCGCGGTGGTGGGGGAAGGGCCCGGAGCCCAGGAGGACCGTATGGGAAGGCCCTTTGTGGGGGACGCGGGCAAGATGCTCGACCGGATGCTGGAAAACGTCCTGGGGCTCAGCCGCGAAGAGGTCCATATCCTTAATGTGATGAAGTGCCGCCCGCCGAACAACAGAGACCCCAAACCCCCAGAGATCGACGCGTGCCTTGGCTACCTCGAGCGCCAGATCGACGCGCTGAACCCCACCCTGATCATCGCGCTGGGCGCGGTCGCGGCCAAAACCCTGGTGGGAACCACCGAGGGGATCACCAGGCTGAGGGGCAATCTCTTCACCTTTCGGGGCCATGCTCTTCTGCCCACCTATCACCCCGCTTTCCTCCTCAGGTCCCCGGAAAGGAAGAAGGAGACCCTCCAGGACCTCCTTAAGGCCAAATCCATCTTGGAAGGGGAGATAAAGCCATGACCAAGAGGCTTTTGATCTTTCTCGCAGCCGCGGTTCTCCTTTTGGGAGTCCGCGGCGATATCGGGGCAAAGCCCCCCGGCAGGGTGATGGTGGTCACCATATACGGGGTGATAAACGCGGGGACCACGGAATATTTAAGCCGGGGCATTGCCGAGGCCGAAAAGGATGACGCGTCCCTCTTCGTGGTCCTCCTCGACACCCCGGGCGGCCTGGTGGAGTCCATGCGCCTGATGGCCAAGTCCATGCTCAACACCAAGACCCCCACCGCGGTCTTTGTCCATCCCAAGGGCGCGAGGGCCGCGTCCGCGGGCGTGTTCCTCACCCTCGCGTCCGACGTGGCCGCGATGACCCCGGGCACGAACATAGGGTCCGCGCACCCCGTGGCCGGCGGGGGCAAGGAGATGGACAAGGAGATGTCCAAGAAGGTGGTCAACGACCTGGTGGCCTTCATAAGGGGGCTCGCCAAGCGCAAGGGCAGGAACGAGCAGTGGGCCGAGGACGCGGTGCGAAAATCGGTCTCCATCACCGCGGAAGAGGCGGTGAAGCTCAAGGTGGTGGACCTCTTGGCCGACGACCTGAAGGACCTGCTCGCCAAGGTGGACGGAACACCCATCCCCAAGGACAAGGGGGGCGGGACCATCCGGGTGAAGGGGGCCGAGGTGTTCCACATCGTGGAGAACTTCAGGGAGCGGCTCCTCAAGACCATAAGCAGGCCCGAGGTGGCCTACATACTGATGATGGTGGGCATGGCCGGGCTCTACTTCGAGCTCTCCAATCCCGGCGCGGTGCTGCCGGGGGTGCTGGGGGGCATATCCCTAATCCTCGCGCTCTACTCCTTTCACACCCTGCCGGTGAACTACGCGGGCATCCTGCTCATCTTTCTGGCTATGGTCTTCTTCATCCTGGAGCTCAAGGTCACCTCCTACGGGATGCTCACCATAGCCGGAATAATATCCCTGGCGCTGGGGTCCATCATGCTCTTCAAGACCCCCACCGGCGCCATACCCCTGCCCAAGGGCGTCTTCTACACCACCCTGGTCACGGTCTCCGGGTTCTTCGCGGCGGTGACCTACCTTGCGGCCAAGGCCCAGCTTGCAAAGCCCCTCACCGGGCTCGAGGGCATCGTGGGCGAGGTGGGTGAGGTGGTGAAGGAGATACGGGGCCGGGGCAAGGTCTTTGTGCAGGGCGAGATCTGGAACGCGTACGCGGACGAGATCATACCCAAGGGAACGAGGGTCAAAGTTCTGGAAGTTAAGAAATTGCTCTTGAAAGTGGCCCCGCTAGCTGATAGAAAACCCGGGTAGGCGCTGTCGCTATTAAAAGACTCAAACACCGAGGGAGAGAACAATGACTAGTATGGCAATAATAATAGTACTGGCACTATTTTTCCTCATAAGCGCGGTCAAGATACTGAGGGAGTACGAAAGGGCCGTTATCTTCCGGCTGGGCCGGGTCATTGAGAAGGCCAAGGGCCCGGGCCTGATAATCCTCATCCCCATAGTGGACAAGATGATCCGGGTGGACATGCGGCTCATCACCATGGACGTTCCCCCCCAGGACGTCATCACCAGGGACAACGTCTCCATCAAGGTCAACGCGGTGGTCTACTTCAGGGTCATGGACTCCGTCGCGGCGGTGATCCAGGTGGAGAACTACTCCTACGCGACCAGCCAGCTCTCCCAGACCACGCTGAGGTCCGTGTGCGGCGAGGTGGAGCTGGACGAGCTCCTCTCCCAACGGGAGAAGATCAACTCCCAGCTCCAGGAGATCCTGGACCATCACACCGACCCGTGGGGCATAAAGGTCACCACAGTGCAGGTGAAGCACATTGATCTCCCCACTGAGATGCAAAGGGCCATGGCCAAGCAGGCCGAGGCGGAGAGGGAGAGAAGGGCCAAGGTCATCAACGCGGAGGGCGAATTCCAGGCCGCGGCAAGGCTGGCCCAGGCCGCGGAGATCATCCAGGAGCACCCCATCGCGCTCCAGCTGAGGTATCTCCAGACCGTCCAGGAGATGAGTTCCGAGACCGCGACCACCATCGTGTTCCCCATCCCCATGGATATAATCACGCCCTTCTCCCAGCTGGCCCAGCTCGCGAGCCGCGAGATGTCCCGGAAGAAAACCGAAAAGACCGGGACGGGACAGCCCATAGAGCCTGAGCCGGAAACAACCGGCTGAGACCCCTGGGCCGGTAAAGAGATAACGGGTAGATTCAGGAGGTAGTTGGCGTATGGCCGAAAAGGAGAAAAAGCAGAAGAAAGAGAAGCCCCTCGACAGGATGACGGTCAAGGAGCTCAAGGAGATCGCGCTGGGCATAGAGGGCATAGTGGGCGTCCACGCGATGAACAAGGCTGCGCTTTTCAGCGCGGTAAAGAAGCACCGCGGCATCAAGGAAAAGAAGAAAAAGTCCGAGAGCGTCCTGGAGATCAAAAAGAGGATAGCCGAGCTGAAGGTGAAAAAGGACGAATCCCGGGCCGAGGGCGATAAGAGGATGGTGGATATCCTGAGAAAGAAGATATCCAGGCTCAAGAAGAAGACCCGCAGAGCCGCGTGAGGCAAGGGCCGGCCGTCTCCGAAAACCATTGACAAATAACCCGGGCCGTGTTAATTGGCCCGAGGAGATAGTGCCTGGATTCACAATTGGTCTTCAGGCTTCCCAAGCGGGATAGCGAGGGAGAAAAGGGATGGAGCCCAGCACCAAGATAAAGGCCGCGATATCAGCCGCGCTCACGTACTACATCAAGAGCCAGGAGGAGGAGGCCGCGGCCATGGCCCGGCTCGCGGCGCCCCCACCCCTCGCGGCGGTCTCTCTCTGGTCGTCATCCGGCAGGCAGGCCCAGATGGAGATGCGCAGGTTGCTCCAGATGCGGCTCTTTGCCAGGTAGGGCTCTATCAGGTTTTTGGGCTTCACTACAAGATAATCATCCAGGGCTTTAATCCAAGCGGGCGGCTAGAAGCCCCCGGTATTTTTATCAAGCAGAATTGGAGGCTAACATGGCAGGCGAGCATGGGGCGCTTAGCTACACCGAGATGAACTACGACCCGGACCGTCCCAAGGCCAAGAACGCGGTGAAGATCGTGGACACCACCTTCAGGGACGCGCACCAGTCCTCCGTGGCCACCCGCATGCGCACCGAGGACATGGAGTACATGGCCGAGGAGATGAACAGGTGCGGGTTCTACGCGATGGAGGTCTGGGGCGGCGCGACCTTCGACGTTCCCCACCGTTTCCTCCAGGAGGACCCCTGGGAGAGGGTGAGAATACTAAAAAAGCTGATGCCGGACACCAAGCTCCAGATGCTGCTCAGGGGCCAGAACCTCGTGGCCTACCGCAACCACCCGGACGACGTGGTGGAGCTCTTCGTGGAGAAGGCCGCGGAGGTGGGCGTCGACATATTCAGGGTCTTCGACGCGGTGAACGACGAAAGAAACATGGCCAAGTCCTTCGAGATGATAAAGCGCATGGGCAAGCACATCCAGGGCGCTATCTGCTACTCCCTCACCGAAAGGCGTCTGGGAGGCCCGGTCTACAACGAGGAGTTCTTCATCAGCAAGGCCAAGGCCCTCGTGGACATGGGCGCGGACACCTTCTGCGTCAAGGACCAGGCCGGCCTCATATCGCCGTACGACATATACAACATCGTCACCGCGCTCAAGTCCGAGCTCGACGTGCCCATCGAGCTCCACACCCACTACACCTC
>JARFUL010000338.1 GCA_029289015.1 Syntrophobacteria bacterium
ATTGCCCGCGGCCACCGGCGCGGGATAGCGGGCCTCGAGCACCGAGCCCTTTCTCGTTATCACCTCGATGGGCCTAAAGGAGCCCTGGTTGATGGGATAGTCCGCGCCGCCGAGGCTCAAAAACACATAATATGTCGCGGCCAGGGTCACCGCGCGGACCGTGTTGACCCCGCCCCGCACCTGGTCCGAGGAGCCTGAGAAGTCGGCCCTGGCGCCGTTTTCGCCCAGGGTGAGGCGCACCGCGATCTCTATCTCTTTCCGGCCGAACCCGTCGTCGTCCAGAAAGTCCGAGAACCCGTATTCACCGGGGCCAAGCCCCCGGATGACGCTAAGCATCCCCTCCTCGGAGTAGTCCTTGAGCGCGCGGGCCATCCGGGTGAGCTTCCCTTCACCCCTCGCGTGGAAAAGCCGGGCGAGCCTCGATTCGCCCCTTCTCAGCGCGGCGAGCTGGCCGTTCAGGTCCCCCATTCTCTCCTCAGGCACCCGGACCCTGCTGAGGAACCCCTTGAGGAACCCCTCGTCAAGCCTGCCTTTTTGGTAGAGCAGGGTGGGACTTATCACCACCCCCTCGTCCCTCAGGTCGTCCATCAGGGCCATGGAGCCCGGAACCCTGCCGCCGATGTCCGCGTGGTGGGCCCGGTTCACCACGTAGAAGAGCGGCCTGCCCCCGAGAACCACCGGCATTATCAGGGTGATGTCCGGCAGGTGGGTGCCTCCGGAGTAGGGGTCGTTGAGGATCACCACGTCCCCGGCTTCCAGGGGTCCCATCGCGAGCACGTGGGCCACGGCTTCGGGCAGCGCGCCCAGGTGCACGGGGATGTGGGCCGCCTGCGCGATGAGCTCTCCCGCGTCATCGAACACCGCGCAGGAGAAGTCCCTGCGCTCCTTTATGTTGGGCGAGAACCCGGACCTTCGGAGCACGATGCCCATCTCCTCGGCCACGGAGGAGAAGAGCTTGGCAAAGACCTCTATGTCCAGCGGCGGCCTCTTTTTGGCCATGTCAGCCGCTCCTTTCGAGGAAGAGGTTCCATCCTGGGTCCCTCTTCAGGCCGAACCCCGGCTCAACGAAGAGGGTGTGGCTCTCCTCCACCACCAGCGCGGGCCCCTTGAGTCTTTCATTGATACCAAGCGAGGCCCAGTCCACCACCGGGACCTCGATCTCCTGGCCCATAAAATAGAGCCTGGAGTTGCGCGCCGGGCCGAGGCGCGTGGGCGGGCCCAGGGAGGGGAAGCCCGGCTCCGGGCCCCTGAACCAGGCCCGCACCGTGACCGCCTCCACCTCTTTCTCCGGGAAGCTGTGGCCGAAGGTCTCGTGGTGCCTCGCGTTGAAGAGCTCCCTTACCTCGGGCCCGAGCGGCACACTGAGCTCGTAGGACTGGCCCAGGTACCTGAGGTCTGCGGTGATGTCAACCTCGAAGAGGTCCGGGTCCAGGCCGTCCGCGGCAAGCTCCCTTTTGCCCCTCTCGATGAGAGAGTCCGCGGCTAAGAGCGCGCTTTTATAGAGGTCCCGGCCCGAGGCCAGGATGGTGCGGGGAAACTCCTTGAGGGGCGGGGAGGTGATGAGGCCCAGCGCGGAGGCCACCCCCGCGGCCCTGGGCACCAGGATCCTGTTTATGCCCAGCTCTCTTGCCAGGCTGCACGCGTGGAGACCCGACGCGCCCCCCAGGCAGACGAGGGTGAAGTCCGCGGGGTCGTGCCCCCGCTCCAGGGAGACCGCGCTCAGGGCCCTGGCCATGTTCTGGTTCACAACATCGATGATCGCGGCCGCGCTCTGGGTGAGCCCCGCGCCGAGGCTCCCGGCCAGCTCTTTCAGCGCGGACCGCGCCCTTTCGGGGAAGAGCTTCATCCTGCCGCCCAAAAAGAGGTCCGGCAGGAGGCGGCCCAGCGCGAGGTTCGCGTCGGTGACCGTGGGCACGCGGCTCTTTCCGTAGCACGCGGGGCCCGGATCGGCCCCTGCGGACCCCGGCCCCACCTTCAGCGCGCCCGAGCGGTCCACCCACGCGATGGAGCCGCCCCCCGCGCCCACGGTGTGGATGTCGAGCATCTGGATGGCCAGGGGGTAGCCGTCGAGCCTATACTCCCTGGTATAGGGCAATGAGCCGTCCACCAGCGCGACGTCGGTGGAGGTGCCGCCCATGTCCAGGGTGATGATCCTGGAAAGCCCCAGGGACCCGGCCAGCCGCGACGCGCCCGCGAGCCCGCCCGCGGGCCCCGAGAGAATGGAGGAGACCGCCCTGTCCGCGGCCGCGTCCACGGTGAGGTAGCCGCCGCTGGACTGCTGGATGAGCACGGTGTTTCCCGCAAGCCTCTCGCTGAGCCTCTTGAGGTAGTCCTTCAGCACCGGGCCCAGGTACGCGGATATGAGGGTGGTCACGGTGCGCTCGTACTCCCTGAACTCCGGGACGAGCTCGCTTGAGACAACCGGCCTCGGAACGATGGAGTTCGCGACGAGAAGCTCGTTGGCCGGGTTCCGGTAGGAGTGGAGGAACGAGAGCGCGGCCGCTTGGGGCCGGTATCTTCTTAGCCGCCGGGCGAGCCTCGCGATCTCGCGCTTTGTGGGACGCTGGACAACATCCCCGGCGAAGCTGGTGCGCTCGTTTACCTCGAAGACCGCTTCAGGGGGGATTATGGGCGCGGGCTCCTCGGGCCTGAGGGAGTAGAGCATTCTCCTGGTCTGGCGGCCTATGAACACCACGTCCCTGAACCCCCTGGTGGTGATGAGCGCGGTCCTCGCGCCCCGGCGCATGAGAAACGCGTTGGTGGCCTGGGTGGTGCCGTGGACCACGCGGGCCCCCCGGGGGATCTCGCCCAGCACGTCCACGATTCCCCGGGCCACCGCGAGGGAGGGGTCCTCGGGGGTTGTGGGCAGCTTGTGGAGCCTGAGGCTCCCGTCCTGGGCAAACACGAAGTCCGTAAAGGTGCCCCCCGTGTCTGTGCCCACTCTCAGCCTGCTAATTTTCTTGGCCATGGAACCTTCTCTATCTGAGACTGCGGGAACGGCTCCGGGAGGGAGCCGAGATTTTTGTATAACAGATGGCGTTATAAAGGGCAAACGGTTGCGTAAAAGGCGACCGGGACCTATACTGTGGGCTATGGGTTTCAGGCAGAGGCTGGATATTCTCAGGGAGGTCCTCGCGGCCGAAGGGCTGGACGGTCTGGTGGTCTCCCGCCCCGAGAATCGCTACTACCTCTCTGGCTACACCGCTGAAGACTACGACCTCGTGGAGTCTTCGGGGATCCTGTTCGTGGGGCTCAGGAGGGCCCTCCTGGCCACGGACGGCCGCTACGCGGAGCAGGCCCTGGAGGAGGCCCAGAGGTGCGAGGTCTACGTCTACGGCCCGGGAGAGGGGTGGCTGGAGGAGGTCTTGTCCAATTTGGACACCAAGAGGCTGGGGTTTGAGGCGCTCCACCTCACCTACGGCCGCTTTCTCAAGATTTCCCAGGCCTTAGAGAACATGGGGTCTGGCGGGGAGCTGGCCCCTACCGACAACCTCATAGAGAACCTCCGGGCAATAAAGGGGGCCGGGGAGATCGAGGCCATCCGGGCCTCTTTGGCCCTCACGGAGAGGGTGATGGCCCGGTTGAGGGGGGAGCTGTCCGGGGGCCTCACCGAGACGGACGCGGCCCGCCTGGTGGAAACCCTCATGAGGGAGGAGGGCGCGACCAGGGCCGCGTTTCCGCCCATTGTCGCGTCCGGGACCAGGTCGTCCCAGCCCCACGCGGGCCCCACGGACAGCCCGATCCAGGAGGCAACGCCGGTGGTGGTGGACATAGGGGCAAAGCTGAACCGCTACTGCTCCGACATGGCCAGGACCTTCTACCTGGGCACGCCCCCGGACCGGTTCAAGAGGGTGTACGCGGCTGTTCGCGAGGCCCAGGTCGCGGCCACCGGGGCCGTGCGGCCGGGGGTCACGGGCAGAGAGGTGGACTCCGTGACCAGGGGGGTTTTGGAGTCCAGGGGCTTCGGCGAGTACTTCAGCCACTCCACGGGCCACGGCGTGGGCCTCAACGTGCACGAGCAGCCCACCCTGGGCCCCAAGAGCGAGACGGTGCTTGCCCCCGGAATGGTGGTTACGGTTGAGCCCGGGGTCTACCTGCCCGGGGAGTTCGGGGTGAGGCTGGAGAACATGGTCCTGGTCACCGAGGACCGCGTAGAGACCCTGAACCATTTGGAAGACTTCTACGAGTATTAACCCTGTGGGCGACGTAATCGAC